>NZ_JBRRET010000030.1:0-47829 GCF_056760435.1 Stenotrophomonas sp. STEN008
GCTCGGGCTGGGGCTGCCTGTGCGCAGGTGCGTGCGTTTTTCCGTGTCGCGGCCGTCGGCTGCCCGATCGTGCGAAAATACCCCCCCCCCCCCCCGCGGGGGGGCCCCCCCCCGGGCGGCCTTTCGCCCCGACAACAGGACGGTTCAATGAGTTACGACATGATGGTGTTCGAGGCCAGCGTCGCCCCGCGTGAGGCGGCAGCGTTCATCGCCTGGTTCGAGAAGCAGACCGCCTGGGGCGAGAACCACGAGTACGACGATCCGGTGGTCAGCAGTCCGGCACTGCAGGGCTGGTTCGCCGCGATGGCACGGGAGTTCCCGCCCTTGAATGGTCCGCTGAGCAACGATGGGGACGATCGCGCCGAGGTCACCGACTACAGCATCGGCCGGCACGTCATCTACGGTGCGTTTGCCTACTCCGTGGCCGAGCGTGCGCACGGCCGGGTACAGGACCTTGCGGAGGAGCACGGGGTGGGCTTCTTTGATGTCAGCGCGGATGAAGCGGCCATCGTCTTCCCCGATGGCCTGGTGCTGATCGCGGAATGACGCCGGGGCGGATCCCGTTCCCGTTGGGAAGGGGGTCCGACCCCGGTTCAGAACAACTGGCCCTGCACCGTGGGCTGTTCCATGCGCGCTGGTTGTTCGGCCACCTCTTCTGCACCCAGCCGCCAGGCCAGGCCGCCGATTCGACTGGCATGGCGCTTGAGCGCGGCCTGCAGCACGTCGGCACTGGCCGCCACATGCAGGACCTGGCGGGCACGGGTCAGCCCGGTGTAGATCAGCTCGCGCGACAGCACGCGACTGTCCTGCCGTGGCAGTTGCAGCCAGACCTCATCGAACTCCGAGCCCTGTGCCTTGTGCACGGTCATTGCGAACGCGCTCTCGTGCGCCGGCAATGCGGCCGGATGGAAGGCGCGCGGCTGATCGGCGGTGTCGCCGGGGAACCACGCCACCATCGCGCCCGTGCTGTCGCGCAGGCAGATGCCGACATCGCCGTTGAACAAGCGATGCCGATAGCTGTTCTCGGTTACCAGCAGCAGGCGCCCCTGGAAGTAGCCCGGGGTGGTGCCGGCCAGCAGCTGTTCGATCCGCTCGTTGAGGCCACGGGCTCCCTGCGGCCCTTCACGCAGCGCGGTCAGCACGCGCAGGCGGCCGGCCTGCTGCAGTGCCAGGACCGGGTCCCGGATATCGGCCAATGCACGCCAGCGGCCCAGCAGATGCTCACGCTGGTCACGCAGCGGATCCGGCTCCCCTTCGTGGAAGCGGACTCCCGACAGTTCGCCACTGCGCAGCAGTCGCAGCGTGGTGACGCTGTCGCCATCGCGGACGGCACGCGCCAACGGTGCCAGATCCAATGCGTCGCTCTGCCGGTAACCGCGCTGCAGCTGCACCCGCCGACCGGTGAATGCATGGACCGGCGCCGGCGGCTGCAATGCCGGTGCCGCCAACACCCCCTGCAACGCCAGTGCATCATCGACGCGCGTGCCCATGCCATCACCGCTGGCTCGCAGGATCGCGCCCAGCACGTCGCCGGCTTCGACCGAGGGCAGCTGGTCAGGATCGCCGAGCAGGATCAGACGGGTGCCGCTGGCGATGGCATCGACCAGCTTGGCCATCATCGGCAGATCGATCATCGACGCTTCGTCGATCACCACCACATCCAGCGGCAGCGGATTATCGGCGTGGTGGCGGAAGCGGGGCGAGTCGGGAATGACGCCCAGCAGGCGATGCAGGGTGGTACCGGTGGTAGGCAGTGCGGCGCACAGCGCCGGGTCCAGGCCCTCCTCCTGCAACCGCTGCACGGCCAGACGCAGGCTTTCAGCCATCCGCTCTGCGGCGCGGCCGGTCGGTGCGGCCAAGGCCACCTTCGGCGGTGGCTGGCCGGCATGCGCTGCCTGCGCAGCCAGCAACAGCAGCAGGCGCGCGATGGTGGTGGTCTTGCCGGTGCCGGGTCCTCCGGTCACCAGCGCCAAGGGATGACGCAGGGTCACGCCTGCCGCGCGCGCCTGATGATCCTCGGCATCCCGGGCCTGCGGGAACAGCCGTGCGAACAGAGGCGCCAACGCGGGCAGATCCGGCGCCGGCAGCGGATGGCCGCCGATGCGCTGCAGGCCTGCCGCCAGCTGCCGCTCGTACTCGCGATAGCGGCGCAGGTACAGCAGGCCATTCTCCATCACCAGCGGGGCGTCATCTGCGACAGCATCGGCGCGCCCGGGGGTCGCGACCCAGGGCGAGGCGCGCAGCTGCTCGATCCAGGATTGCGGCGCCGGCCAGGCGGATACGCCTTCCAGCAGCCGGTGCGGCTGCGCCGGATCGAAACCGGCATGCCCCAGCGATACCGCCAGCGAGGCCAGGGCCGCCGCCAGGGCCACGTCCTCCGGGGTGTCCGTGCGCAGGCGCTGCAGGCCGGTCGCCAAGGCGTGGTCGATCGTCCGCAGCTGGCCATTGCGGTACAGATCCCTGAGCAGGCTCATGCGCTGGCTCCAAGCGCGCGTGCCGCCAGCTCGGCCTGGGCCTGCCTGCCTCCGGCGAACAACGCATCGAGCGCGTCCACCAGTTCGAGCGGGAAACGATCGGTGTAGACACCATTGCCAGTGCCATCCAGGCCGCGGCAGAACAGATAGCGGATGCCGCCCATGTCGCGTTCGTAGCGGTAGGCCGCCCCCAGCCGGAAGCGCAGCCAGCGATGCAGCGCGACGGTATAGATCAGGGCCTGCAGGTCGTACTCGCTGTGGCGCATGGCGATGGCCAGCAGGTCGGGGCTGTAGCCCGGCAGCCGGTTGGATTTGTAGTCGAGCACGTACCAGCGGCCATCGCGCACGTAGGTGAGGTCGATCATGCCGGTCATCAGCCCTTCCAGCCGGCGGCGCTGGCCGAAGCCCCGGCGCGCGCTGGCGATGCCGTGGGCATGCAGTACATCCAGCAGTGCCGGCACAGCGGTCGGCTCGATGGCGAAGTGGAAGTCGATCTCGGCGCGGCGATCCTGCGCGGGCACGCTGTACAGCGCGCCGCCCTCCGGCAGCTCCGCGATGAGGGTCTGTCCGACCAGTGGCACCAGCACCGCGATGCCGTCATCCAGGTCTGCATCTGCATAGCCCTCGTCGCGCAATGCCTTGCGCAGCACGGCGGCCTGGCCTTCCGGCGCTTCCTGGCCGGGCTGCCAGGCGCCCCATGCGGTGAAGTCGACGTTCTCCATCGCTTCGTGCAGCACGTTGCCGAAGCGGCTGCCCATGAAACGCGGGTCGACCGGCGCGGCCTCTTCGGTCGCGGCAGGATCCGGCAGCGCGGGCTCCAGGGGCAGCTCCGCGCCAACCGGTTCGTCGGCCGCCGGCGCCGGAAGTTCGGTGGCGGCCGCCTCGATGTCACTGCCACTGCCGGCATCGGCATGGGCCAGCTGGGTGAAGCTGTATACCCACCAGTCGTGGGGCACGCGACGCGCCTGCGTGCGCACTGCCGGAAGTTCGCCGTCCATTTCCACCGCCAGCTGCGGCAGCTGCGCCACCGGCTCGCTGTCGTCGACCTGCACATCGGCGCACCCGCGCAGGGCCTGCAGGTCGCCCAGCAATGGCGCCAGTGCGGTCCTGGCAAGACCGGCGAGGTCACCGATGGCGATCCACAGCGCGTGCTCGGCTCGGGTCATGCCGACGTACAGCAGGCGCGCGTCCTCTGCCTGCTGTTCGTGCCGCGCCTGGCGGCTGACTGCGTCCCACACCTCGTCCCTGTCCAGCTTCCAGTGCAGCTGGCGCTCGCCGTCCAGATGCACGGTGCAGTGTGCAGCGCTGTTGTTCGCGCCGCGCTCGATGCCCACGAACGGCAGGAACACCAAGGGGTATTCCAGGCCCTTGCTCTTGTGCAGGGTGATGATCTGCACACGGCGCGCGTCCGATTCCAGGCGCAGCAGCTGCTGCTCATCGTCCTGGTCGGCGCTGGCCATCCGGCCCTGCAGCCAGTCCAGCAGGCCATGCATGCCCAGCGCCTGTGCCGACGCCTCCTGCAGCAGCTCGCCGAGCTGGAGGTAATTGGTCAGCCGGCGCTCGCCATCGATCAGCGCCAGCAGGCGTTCGCCCTGTGCGGCGCAGACGTCGGCGATCACCGCGAACGGGCCGCCGCGCTGCCATCGTTCGCGCCAGTGCAGCAGCTGCGCCTGGAATCCCCGCTGTAGGTCGCCTTCGCGTTCCATCGCTGCGATCGCACTGGCAGGCTGGCCGAGCAGCACGGTGGCCAGCGCGGTACGCAGGCGGCCTTCGTCGGCCGGTTGCAGCAGGGCCAGCAGCAGCGCGCGCAGGTCGCGGGCTTCGCTGGTGGCGAACAGGCTCTGCCTGCCGGCTGCCACCGCGGGAATTCCAACAGCCGCCAGCGCACGCTGTACAAGCGTGGCCTCGCGATGCGAACGCACCAGCACGGCGATGTCAGCCGGCTGCACCGGGCGACCACGCAGCAGGGCCCTGCCGGCGCGCGCGTCCACCAGCACCTGGTGAATGGCGGCCACACAGGCCCGCGTCGCTGCCTCGCGGGAGGCATCGGCAGCCAGCGGCCTGTCACCGCCGCTGCGCAGCACGCGCAGGGTCAGGGCTGCGGCGGCATGGCCATCACGCTGGTAATCCGCATCTACACGTACGCCGCCCGGCCGCACCGGCTCGAAGCGGATGTCACGCTCGAGGAAGGCGTCCTCACCGCCGTTGTCGTACAGCATCTGCAGCACGCGCAGCAGCGCAGGCCGCGAGCGGAAATTCTGGTCCAGTGCCGGCGCAGGCTGCGCAACCTGCCTGGCCTTGAGGTAAGTATGGATGTCGCCGCCGCGGAAGCCATAGATCGCCTGCTTCGGATCGCCGATCAGGAACAGCGCTGGCGCCAGTCCCAGTTCGCGTACCTCCGGCGAATCGCCGAACAGGGTGTGGAAGATGCCCCATTGGCGGTCATCGGTGTCCTGGAACTCATCGACCAGGGCAATGCGGTACTGCGCGCGCAGCCGTTGCACCAGCGTCAGCCGTTGCGGCCCCTGCAGGGCAAGCGCCACGCCGTCGATCAGGTCATCGTAGGTCTGCACCCGTCGCGTCTGTTTCAACAGGGCCAGTCGCTGCGCGGCTTCGGCGCGCAGGGCGTGCAGGAAGCGGATCGCGCGCTGGCGAAGCCACGACATGACCACGTCGGCGGCATCCCACCAGGCCTGCAATGCGTCGAAGAGGGGTGCATCCGGGCATGCGCCCTGCTGATCGTCCCGGCAGAGCGCCTGCATCGAAGTGGGCAGCAGCTTCTCCAGATGGAGTTTTCCATCGCGTGACCAGTCCGCGCCGGCCTGCCCGGCGACCAGGGTGGAGAATGCCTTGTCGAAGCTCGGCCGCTTGGCACGACGTCCATCGAAGACCTTCTTCTCGAACGCCGTGGCGATCTGCCCACGGGCCGCATCAAGACCGGAGTCGATGGCGGACGCGAGGACCTGCGCGGCCTGCAGCATCCGCGGCCGCGGATCGTCCGGCAGCGTCGGCAATGGCAATGGATGCAGCGGCGGTGCGGCCAGCAGCGCGCGCAGGTCGCCTGCCAGTGCGTCCGGGCTCGACCACAACAAGGTCAGCGGCTCCAGTGTGGCCGGATCGTTGGCGTGCACGCGCCACAGGTCAGCCGCCAGTTCCTCCATCAGCTCGCGGTCGCTGGTCAGCAGCTCCGGAGGATCGAAGGTGTGGCCGCTCTCCAGTGCGTGCTCGCGCAGCACGCGGGTGCAGAAGCCGTGGATGGTGAAGATCGCGGCCAGATCGATTTCGTCGGCAGCGACCTGCAGGCGACGCTTCAGCGCCGCCGCGCTCTCATTGCCGGCATCGAGATGGCGCCGCAGGATCTGCCGGGTCAACCGCATGTCGGGTGCCTCGCCGTCGCCCGGAGGCAGGTCGACCATCCGCGCGGCCAGCGCCAGTCGCTCACGGATGCGCTTGCGCAGTTCCTGGGTCGCGGCATCGGTGAAGGTCACCGCCAGGATCTGGCCGATACGCAGGCCCTGCTCGACCACGAGCCGGGTGAACAGCGTGGCCAGGGTGAAGGTCTTGCCGGTGCCGGCACTGGCTTCGATCAGGCGGACGCCATCCAGGGGCAGTGCGAGATACGGGTCGATACCGGGATGTTCGATGGGGCTGCCTGCCACGGTAGCGTTCATCCGGTGACCTCTGTATGTGAACCGGCGCCGGGCACGCGGCCTTCGCGCAGCGCGCCGAACACCACCTGGCTGTTGTGCAGCAGCTCGGCATACCGGGCATCGTCTGCGAAGGGATCGGCACCGCGCATCAGCAACTGCCAGGCGTCACTGCGGGATTCGCCCCAGCTGCGGTCGCTGCCATGCCACTGCTTCCAGCCCTCGCTGCGCTGTTTCTCGCCGCTGGTCGTGTACAGCACCCAGCCGGTGTAGGGAGCGAACCACAACGGCTCACGCAGGCCACGCCGGCGCAGCTGCAGCAGCGCGCGCAGGGCGGCCCGCGCCGCGGGCACGGACAGTGCCGGCAGGACGTGCGGACCCTGACCGGCGTCACCGCCGTCGTGGAACTGGACCAGCGGCAACGCGTCGCCTGCCGCATTGGCCAGCAGCCAGTCCAGCCCCTGGCGGATCACCGCGTTGCCGTTGAGCGTGCCCGCGCGCAGCCGCACCAGACCACCGGGATGGCGATCGGCAACCCGGCCGTGCAGGCGCACGCCGTCGATCTGGACCTCATAGCGGCGGCTTTCCGGCTGTACGCCCTGCATCCAGCCCAGCATTGCGTCGGCATAGGGGCGGGTCTTCGATTGTTCCACCTCGAACTGCCGCTCGCCCAGCGCGCCGGATGGCACCAGCGCGCGTGCGCGCAGCCTCGGGTAGAGCGGGTCGTCATCGCCGGTGAGGGTGGCACGCACCACCGCGGCCTGCACACTGCGCGTGTCCGGCCCTCGCGCGGACAGCACCAGCGGCTCCAGATCGACGACGTCCTCGACCTCATCGGCCAGTCGAAGGCCCAGAGACTGCGACAGGAACTGCCCAGCCGGATCGCACAGAAAACGGCGCAGGCTTTCCAGAGACAGCTCCTCTTCCACCGCAGCTTCGACCGGCGGCGGCAGCGCCGCCGCGTCGAACCACGGCGACAGCCCGCCACGCTGCCCGGCCAGGCGACCGGCTGCGGGATGCCATTGCCGGCGGTAGCTGAAGCGACGCGGGTCGCCATCGCCGAACGCGGCGGGGGAGAACGGCTGCAGCGCGTGGCGGACCGTGAATGCCGCGGCGGCGGCGGCTGGATCGAGGTGGTAGGCCGCCACGGCGTCGATCAGCTCGCTGACCAGCACCGACGGTTCCCGCACGCTGCCATCGCGCGGATCGGCGCCGAGATAACTGAGGTAGAACACGTCCTGTGCGGCGGCGAACAGCTGCAGGAACAGGAAGCGATCGTCCTCGCGGGTGGAACGGTCGCCCGGGCGGCGTCGGGGCGTGTCCAGTTCGGCGGTGAGCTGGTTCAGGCCGGCCGCCGGATCGCGACGCGGGAAATCGCCATCATTGAGGCCGAGTACGCAGATCACCCGGAACGGCAGCAATCGCATCGGCACCATGCGGCCGAAGCTGATGCCGCCGGTCAGCAGCGGTGCACGCGTGTCGGCTTCGGCCAGGGCGGAGGCGAAATGCGCACGTATCACTTCGGGAGGCACCCCGTCGCTGAAGCCGGCCTTGTCTGCGTCTTCGGCGAACTGGTTGAGCAGTTTGCGCAGCCGCTCCAGCGCGCGCTGGCTGTTGGGTGAGCCGGGCGGGGTCGGCAGCAGCGCATCCAGCAGCGACAGCAGGCGCTGCCGCCACTGCGCCGGAGTCAACGTCTCGCCAAGACGGCGCTGGTAGACGGCCAGTACCCGCAGCAGGCGCAGCAGGCGGTCCAGCGCATCCAGCGCGCCACCTTCCAGCCCGGTCCACGGCGCGACGCCGGCCAGGTCGGCATCGCTGCCGGTGGCATGGCCCAGCAGCAGACGATCCAGCGCGAACTGCCAGGTGTAGGCATCATCCGGCGGCGCGCCGTGCCGGGCGCGATGGTCCGCATCCAGCCCCCAGCGTGCGCCCGCCTGCTGCAGCCAGCCATGCAGGCGGTCGAAGTCGGTCGCGTCCAGTCCGGCTGCCTCGGCCAGGGGCGCGCTGGCCAGCAGGTCCAGCATTTCATTCAGCCCGAACCGCGAGACCGGCAGGCCAATCAGGTGCACGAACACATCGGCCAGCGGTTCGCCCGCCAGCGGACTGCTGTCGGCCAACGCGTAGGGAATGTGGTCGTCCTCGCCACCGCGGCCACCGAACACGGCCTCCAGGTAGGGCACGTAGGGATCGATGTCCGGCGCCAGCACGGCGATCTCGCGGGCCTGCAGCGGCGGGTCGAAGCGGTCATCCTCAAGCAGGCCACGCAGCTGGTCGTGCAGGACCTGCAGTTCGCGCAGGCGGGTGTGGCAGGCGTGCACCTGCAGGCTGGGATCATCGCCGGCCAGGCCATCACGCAGTTCGCCGGACGGCAGCGCCCGACGGTGGAACAGATCGCGCTGCAGGCGGTGCAGCAGGCTGTCGGACAGGCCGCCGTCGGCCATCGTCGGCCGCGCGTCGTCTTCCGGGTCGATGTAGGCGGCGATCTCACCGGCCGGGTGTACCACTTCATAGCTGCCCAGCACCGCCATGAAGTCGCGGCCGGCTGCGCCCCAGGCTTCCAGCAGGCGGTTTTCTCCCGCCGCTTCGCCGAAGGGATCGGGAGCGCCGCTGCGCAGCCGCTCGGCCAGGGTCTGCAGGTCGCCCCAGTACGACTGCACCGGGGTGGGCAGGTAGAAATGCAGTTCGCCCACCCGCGCCTGGGTCGCCATGACCCGCAGCACGTCCGGGGAGATGTTGAGCGTCGCGAATGCGGACATGCGCGGCGGCAACCCCTGCGGCAATGGCTGGCCGGCACCCTCGAAGCGGTCCAGGTAGGTCTGGATGCGGCGCGCGCGGTAGCCATGCCCACCGGCAACGGCGCGCCACAGGATCGCCTGGGGATCGGCCGGGTCGGCCCCGGCCTCCCAGCGCAGCAGCCAGTCGCGCCGCCAGGCCTGGTATTTCTCGAACACCGACGCCAGCTCGCCGGCCAGGGCCCAGGGTTTCAGCCCATCGCTGCCGGCAAGATAGGACTGCAGCGCGCGCATCGGTGGTTGCCCGAGCAGCGCCGGATCGCGCAGCGCCCGGTACAGCCGCCAGTGCAGGCCGGCAGCATCGAGATCGTCGGCTTCGCCATCGACGTTGGCGTTGAGCGCACGGGCGACGAACTCACCCGGGGTGAGGAATTCGAGGTTGGCGGCGACACCGTATTCGGCGGCCAATGTCGCCTGCAGCCAGCGCCGCATCGCCACCTGCGGGATCAGCACCACCTCCGGTGCGAGCAGCGGCTGCCCTGGCATCGGCGCACGGACGTTGCGTGCCAGCAGCGCGGCCAGCACATCCAGCGAGTTGGAATGGTAGAGGCGGAAGTCGCTGCCCGGGTCACTCATCATGCACAGTGTGCAGCACGGCTGGCAGTATTCAATGGTCAAACCTGTCACCGGCACGGATTGTTCCGGGTCGCCCGGCGATTGTCCCGACCTGCCCGGGGCCCTGCCGTGCCACAATACTGCACCGTCCAGTCTGCTTATGTTCAGCCGGCTGACCCGATCCTTCGATGTCGAAAAAATGTTAATGGTGCCCATGTCGGCTTCCACCTCCAGTCTGGTGCAGTTGTCCAACGTCCGCATCGACCGGAGCGGACGCACGATCCTGCGCGACGTTTCCCTGCAGGTGCCGAAGGGCAGCATCACCGCCGTGCTCGGTCCCTCCGGCAGCGGCAAGTCGACCCTGCTGGCCGCGCTGACCGGCGAACTGCGCCCGGCGGCCGGCGATATCACCCTGTTCGGCAAGCCGATCCCGCACCGCAGCGCCGAGCTGCTGGAGATGCGCAAGAGCGTCGGCGTCCTGCTGCAGGGCAATGGCCTGCTGACCGACCTCACCGTGGCCGAGAACGTCGCCCTGCCGCTGCGCACCCACACCCGCCTGCCGGCGGCGGTGCTGCGCCGGCTGGTGCAGATGAAGCTGCACGCGGTGGGATTGCTGGCCGCGGCCGATGCCTGGCCGCGCGAGCTGTCCGGCGGCATGGCGCGCCGCGTAGCGCTGGCCCGTGCGCTGGCGCTGGATCCGCCGCTGATGATCTATGACGAGCCGCTGACCGGGCTGGACCCGATCGCGTCCGGGGTGATCATGAGCCTGATCCAGCGTCTCAACCACAGCCTGGGACTGACCAGCATCATCGTCAGCCACCACGTGCACGAGACGCTGCCGATCTGCGACCAGGTGATCGCCATCGCCAACGGCGGCATCGTCTTCCAGGGCACGCCCGACGCGCTGCAGTCCAGCCAGGACCCGTTGCTGCGTCAGTTCCTGCACGGCCAGCCCGATGGCCCCATCCCGTTCGACGCCGAGCCGCGCGCGAGGGTCGCCTGATGCCCTTCATCCAAGCCACCCGCTCGCTGGGCCGCGCCGGCCTGTTCTCGCTGACCGTGCTGCGCGGTTCGCTGCCGACCCGTGATTTCCTGAGCGAACTGACCCGTGAGATCTACAAGATCGGCGCGCGCTCGCTGCCGATCATCGCTGTCGGCGGCGCCTTCGTCGGTCTGGTGTTGACCCTGCAGGGCTACCGCACGCTGACCACCTTCGGCGCGGCCGATGCCCTGTCGACCCTGCTCGGCTTGTCGCTCTACCGTGAACTGGCCCCGGTGCTGACCGCGCTGCTGTTCATCGGCCGTGCCGGCAGCTCGATCGCCGCCGAACTGGGCCTGATGCGCGCCACCGACCAGATCAAGGCACTGGAGCTGATGGCGATCGACCCGGTGGCCAAGGCCGTGGCGCCGCGCTTCTGGGCAGCCGTGCTGACCGTGCCGCTGCTGACCGGCATCTTCTGTTCGCTGGCGATCAGCGCCAGCTACTTCGAAGCGGTGCACGTGCTCGGCCTGGACAATGGCGTGTTCTGGTCGGCGCTGCGCAACAGCGTCGACTTCTGGGACGATTTCGGCGTGGCGATGCTGAAGTCGGCGATCTTCGGCGGCACTGCAGCCCTGGTCGCCGCCTATGTCGGTTTCCACGCCGAGCCGACCATCGAAGGCACTTCGGTGGCCACCACCCGTGCGGTGGTCAATGCCTCCCTGCTGGTGCTGATGTTCAACTTCGTGCTGTCGGCAATGCTGTTCACCTAACCCTTCCATCGGCGGTGCGCGGTGCGCGCGGCCACAACGACTCGATCAGGTACTCCCCATGGCCATCCGCGGTCCCAGACTCGAATTCTCCGTCGGCGCATTCCTGCTGCTGGCCCTGGCGTCGCTGCTGGTGCTGGCCGTGGCTTCCACCAACCAGCGCTGGAGCTGGGGCGGTGACGGCTACGAGCTGAAGGCGCGCTTCTCCCAGGTCGGCCAGCTGCGCAAGCAGGCGCCGGTCAAGATCGGCGGCGTTACCGTCGGCCAGGTTGCCGCGATCGACCTGGACCCGGTCAAGTTCGAATCCATCGTGACCCTGCGCATGGACAGCAAGGTCAAGGACCTGCCGGCGGATACCTCGGCCGGCATCTTCACCAGTGGTTTGCTGGGCGAGAGCTATATCGGTCTTCAGCCCGGTGGTGATCCGGAAGTGCTCAAGCCCGGTGAGGAGATCGTCTTCACCCAGCCGGCAGTGGACCTGATCCAGCTGGTCGGCAAGTACATGTTCAGTGGCGGCGCCGGCGGCGGCGCAGACCCGAAGCCCAACGATGGCGCACAGGCGCCTGCAAAGGAACCGCAACCATGAAGATGAAACTGATCCCGGCCCTGCTCGCGTCCTCGCTGCTGCTGGCGACCCCGTTGCTCGCCCAGGCGCAGGCCGCGGCCCCCGCTGCCGCCGCTCCGCAGGCCCAGGCCGGCAAAGTGGTGATCGATGCCAGCAGCCGCATCCTGTCCACCCTGCAGCAGCGCAAGAGCGAGTTCAGCAGCAATCCGTCCAGCCTGCGCTCCTACATCGACAGCGAACTGAACCGCACCTTCGACCGCGACTACGCGGCGCGCCTGGTGCTGGGCACGCATGCACGCGGCGCGTCGGATGCGGACATCAAGCTGTTCGCCGATGCGATGGCCGACAGCCTGATGCAGCGCTACGGTTCGGCCCTGCTGAACATCCAGGGCAGGCCGAGCTTCCGCCTGAAGGGTGAAAGCCCGCTGCCCGGCAACCGCGGCGTGCGCGTGAGCACCGAGCTGGTGCGTGCGGGCAACGAACCGACGCCCGTCGAGTACTGGATGCGCAACGTGAACGGCCAGTGGAAGATCTTCGACGTCAACATCGAGGGCATCTCCTACGTGCAGACCTTCCGCAACCAGTTCGACAGTCCCCTGCGCCAGAAGGGCATCCGACAGGTGGCCAACGAACTGCACAGCGGCAGCATCCAGGCCGGACCGGCCAGCAATGGCAAGTAACGCGCTGGCACTGCTGGAAGGCGGCACCCTGCGCCTGCGCGGGGCGCTGGATCGTGCCGCTGTCATTGCACTGTGGCCGCAGCTGCAGGCGTTGCCGGCGCAGCTGGCACGGCTGGAACTGGGCGAGGTCGAGCGCGTGGACAGCGCCGGCCTGGCCCTGCTGGCCGAGCTCGCCGCGCGCGCGCGCAAGGCCGGCCACCCCCTGGTGATCTCCGGCATGCCCGCCGGCTACAACGAACTGAGCGCAGCCTACCGGCTGTCGCCCGACCTGGATTTCAACGCTACTTCTGCTGCGAGCTGACATGAACGTCGTACGCGCTCTCCCCCTGATCGTCCTGGCCGCCGCGCTCAGCGCCTGTGCCGGCAAGCCCGCGCGCAGCGATGCGCCGGTTGCCGATACGCTGGTTCCGGCCAGCCCGACCGCCGCCACCGATACCGCCACCGATGCCCCCGCACCGGCAGCGGAGCCCACCCCCGTGGCCAGCGGCGAAACGGCCACGGCCAATACGCCTCCGGCCACGGACGCGTCTGCTGGAACCAGTGCCTCGGCTGCCGCTGCGCAGCCCGGCGGCGACGATGATTTCGACGCGCTGTACGGCGCCGACGGTGCGGCTGGCAACGCGGTGGCCTACGACCCGTGGGAACCGTTCAACCGCAAGGTGCACCGGTTCAACGTGGCGGTCGACAATGCCGTCGCGCGACCGCTGGCGACGGCTTACACCCACGTGGTGCCACGCTTTGCCCGCACCGGTGTGAGCAACTTCTTCAGCAACCTGCGCTCGCCGGTGACGATCGTCAACCAGCTGCTGCAGGGCCGTCCGGATGATGCCTGGGACACGCTGGGTCGCTTCCTGATGAACTCGACGCTGGGTATCGGTGGCCTGTTCGATCCGGCCAGCAAGGCGATGGTCGCCAACCGAAAGGAAGACTTCGGCCAGACGCTGGGTGCATGGGGCTGGCGTCGCTCGCGCTACGTCGAGCTGCCGTTCTTCGGTCCCCGCACCGTGCGTGATGTGTTCGGCCTGGCCGGCGACATGCCGCTCTCGCCGATCCGCAACATCGAAGAGGACAAGGTCCGCATCGGCCTGCAGGGCCTGCAGCTGGTCGACAGCCGCGCGCAGCTGCTGGCGGTGGACGATCTGCGCAGTTCGGCGGTGGACGAATACGCGCTGGTCCGCGATGCGTGGCTGCAGCGTCGCAACTACCAGATCGAGAACGATCTGCGTGGCAAGCGCAACCGCGGCCAGGACGATCCCAACTCGCCGATCCCGATCGATGCGATGCCGATGCCGCAGTGGGGCAACTGAGTCCTGCCGGCACCCGATGAAAAACCCCGCCTCGGCGGGGTTTTTCATTGCGGGCGATCAGGCGCCCAGTGCGGCGTCGACGGCCTCGCGCAGACGCGCATCATCGGCGGCGACATCCGGCGCGAAGCGGGCGATGACCGCGCCGTCGCGGCCCACCAGGAACTTCTCGAAGTTCCACAACACCGCCGGCGCCGGGTGGATCGGAATCTCCTTGCTGGACAGTCGCTCGCGCAGCGGGCCTTCGCCGATGGCCTGCGGCTGCGCGGCGATCAGCTGCTGGTAGAGCGGGTGCGTGTCATCGCCGGCCACGCTGATCTTGGCGAACATCGGGAAGGTGACATCGTAGGTCAGCTGGCAGAACTGCTGGATCTCCGCCTCGCTGCCCGGCTCCTGGCCAAGGAAATTGTTGGCCGGGAAACCGAGCACTTCCAGCCCCTGTGCCTGCTTCTGCGCATACAGCGCCTGCAGGCCCTCGTACTGCGGGGTCAGGCCGCACTTGGAGGCGACGTTGACCAGCAGCAGCACCTTGCCCTGGTAATCGGCAAGACTGGACGGCTGGCCGTCGATGGTGGTGAGGGGAATATCCTGGATCGGGGTGCTCACGCGGGGTGCTCCGGCAACAGCGGGGAATGGCCCATCAGCATAGCGCCACGTGGCTGCGCCGGAACGCCTCAATCCACGCAGAGCGTGCCCTGTGCCTTGCCGTCGTCGATGCGCTGACGACAGCCGAAGTTCTGGCTGACGTCGCGCTGGCAGGTGCCGGTGGCTGCCGTGCCGGCGGCGATGCCGTCGCTGGCCAGGCATTGGCCGGTGCAGTCACGCTTGCTGCTGCACGTCTTTCCTGCGTCGGCGTATGGAATCACGCACTGCAGGCGCTGCAGGCGTCCCAGCGGCTGCAGGGTGCCGCCGGCGGCCTGGCAGTCCACATCCCGCGCGTCCTGGTAGGCCTGGGCGGCCTCCGGGCCTGGCTGGGCATCACCGGCCTGCGTGGCAGGCGGTGTACTGCTGCATGCAGCAAGCACTGCGGCCAGGGCCGCACTGGCGGCAAGGTGGAAACGCATGGCGGTACCTGTTGGCGATGGACAGGCCGCCAGCATACGCATCGCCCCCGTCGGCAGGGTGTCTGCGTCGCTCAGCGGGCGTCGGTCCCGCCTTCACTTCCATCATCCTCGCCGCTGCCTTCCGCATCCCCTTCGCCCAGGTCGCCGAGCAGCGATTGCGCCTGCTCGGTGGCCAGCGATTCCACTCCGCGCAGCCTGCGCTCGATGGTGCGCGTCTTGCGGCTGGCGTCGCCGATGCTGCGGCCCACGGTGCTGATCTGCTTCTCGGCCTTCTCGAGGATGCCGGCGAACTTGCCGAATTCGCTCTTCACCGCCCCCAGCAGGCTCCACACCTCGCTGGACCGCTGCTCGATGGCCAGCGTGCGGAAACCCATCTGCAGGCTGTTGAGCAGAGCGGTGACCGTGGTCGGCCCGGCCACGACCACGCGGTGATCGCGCTGCAGGCCGTCGACCAGGCCCGGACGCCGGATCACTTCGGCATACAGGCCCTCGGTAGGCAGGAACATCACTGCGAAATCCGTGGTGTGCGGCGGCACGATGTACTTCTCGCAGATCGACTTGGCCTGCACCCGCACCGCGCGCTCAAGCTGGATGCCCTGCAGGCGCACGCCCTCGGCATCGCCCTGCTCCTGCGCATCGAGCAGGCGCTCATAGTCCTCACGCGGGAACTTGGAGTCGATCGGCAGCCATACCGGCGTGTCGTCGTTCCTGCGGCCCGGCAGGCGCACGGCGATGTCGACCATCTCGCCACTGTCTGGACGGACCTTGACGCCCCGCGCGTACTGCTCCTGGGTCAGGGTCTGCTCGAGAATGTTCTCCAGCTGCACTTCGCCCCAGCTGCCGCGGTTCTTGACGTTGGTCAGCACGCGCTTGAGGTCGCCGACGCCGGTGGCCAGCTGCTGCATCTCGCCCAGCCCGCGCTGCACCTGCTCCAGGCGTTCGGAGACCAGGGTGAACGACTGGCCCAGTCGTGTTTCCAGCGTCGACTGCAGCTTCTCATCGACGGTGTGGCGCATCTGCTCCAGCTTCTGGGCGTTGTCGTTCTGCAGCGCGCGCAGCTGCTCTTCCAGAGTGGCGCGCATCTCGGTGATGCGCTGTTCATTGCGCTGGGTCAGCTCCTGCAGCCGCAGGCCCAGGCTCTCGGTCAGACGCTGCTGGGACAGCGCCCCCTCCTCGCGGCCCTTGCGTGCATCGTCCACCAGGGTCTGGCGCAGCGCGCCGAGCTGGGCATCGGTGCGGCCGGTGAGTTCCTGCAGCTGCTGGCCGAAGGCATGGATGCGCGCCTCCTGCTGTTGGCCGAAGCTCTCCAGCTGGCCTCGCAGTTCCTGCAGCCGCTGCGCCAGCAGGGCGCCGCTGCGCTGCTGGCTGTCGGCGGCTTCGGCGCGTGCCTTGCGTGCATCCTCGCCCAGCGCCTCGCGCAGCAGGTCCAGGCGCTGGTCGGTGCGGGTCGACAGGTCGGTCAGCGCCCGGGCAAAGCCATCCAGCTGTTCGCGCAATTCACTGCGGCCGGCCCGCGCCTCCTCGCGTACGGCCTGCTCCAGCCGATCATGCGGTGGGCGGCGCAGCAGGGCGACCAGCTGCAGGATGAGCACGACCAACAGGAGGCCGGCGATGAGCAGGAATTCGGTTTGCATGGCACCAGTGTAGGCTGGGCCAGTCTCAACTGCTGCGTCCCGCCCCGGTCATGCTCGCGCTGTTCGGAAAGCCCACGTCGATCAACGTACGCAAGGTGCTGTGGCTGTGCGCCGAGCTCAGGCTGGCCATCGAGCACGACCCGGCACCGTCGGCACGGCGGCTGGCCGGGCTGAATCCGAACCTGCAGGTGCCGGTGCTGCGCGACGGCGGCTTCGTGCTGTGGGAATCGAACAGCATCTGCCGTTACCTGGCCTCCCGCGCCGGACGCGCTGACCTGCTGCCGGCAGATGCGCAGGCGCGTGCGAAGGTCGAGCAATGGATGGACTGGCAGGCGACCGACCTCAACACCGCCTGGCGCCACGTGTTCATGGCACGCGTGCGGCAGCATCCTGACTATCCCGACGACGACCGGGCCGAGGCCGGCCTGGCCCGCTGGAATGAGCTCATGGGTCTGCTGGATGCCCAGCTGGCCGGCACGGGAGCGTATGTCACCGGCGACCACTTCACCCTGGCTGACATCGTGCTAGGCCTGTCCACCCAGCGCTGGCGCAGCACCCCCGGCGCCAGGCCCGCGCTGCCCTGCGTTGACGCCTGGTTTGACCGCCTGCGGTCGCGACCCGGGTTCGCCGAACACGTCGACAACGGTGAACCCTGAGGCAGCGGTACGTACCGCGAGGCCTCCTGCAGGGCCGGGTCATGCTTTGCTCTGCAGGAGGCAGACAGGCCTCTACCAGCCTTCGAGAACGATCTTGCCCTTGGCGCGGTGACTCTCCAGCACGGCATGCGCGCGGCGCAGGTTCGCCGCTTCAATGCGGCCGAAATGCTCGCCCAGCGTGGTCTGCAGCACGCCGGCATCGACCAGGTCCGCGACGCGGTTCAGCAGCACGTGCTGCTGCTGCATGTCCGGCGTCCGGTACAGCGGGCGGGTGAACATCGATTCCCAATGCAGCGACAGCGCCTTGCGCTTGAGGGCCATCACATCCAGCTGGCCAGGATCGTCGATCAGCCCCAACTGGCCCTGTGGCGCCAGCACCTCCACGATCTGCGCGAAATGCTGGTCGGTGTGGGTCAGGCTGGCGACATGCTCCACCTGCGCGATGCCCAGCCGTGCCAGCCCTTCGGCCAGTGGCTGGCTGTGGTCGATCACATGATGCGCGCCCATCGCGTACACCCAGTCCTGCGTCTCCGGGCGCGAGGCGGTGCCGATCACGGTCAAGCGGGTCAGGCGACGCGCAAGCTGCACCAGGATCGAGCCGACGCCACCGGCCGCGCCGATCACCAGCAGGGTCTGGCCCTCGCCTGCGCCCTCGGCGATGCGCAGGCGATCAAACAGCAGCTCCCAGGCCGTGATCGCCGTCAGCGGCAGGGCTGCGGCGGCCGCATCATCGAGGCTGGCCGGCTTGCGGCCCACGCTGCGCTCGTCCACCAGCTGGTACTCGGCATTGCTGCCGGACCGGTCGATCACGCCTGCGTAGTAGACCGCATCGCCCGGCTGGAACAAGGTCACCTCACCGCCCACCGCATCGACGATGCCGACGGCATCCCAGCCGAGCACGCGCGGGCCATCGGTGGCCATGTTGCGGCGGACCTTGGTGTCGACCGGGTTCACCGCCACCGCGCGCACCGCCACCCGGAGGTCGCGCGGGCCCGGCTGGGGAAGCGGCAGGTCGATATCGATCAGGGCCTGTGCATCGTCGATCGGCAGGCCGGCATGGGAATAGGCAATGGCGCGCATGGCAGCGGTCCAGTGGGAAAGGAGGCCACAGCGTGCGCCGCGCACGGTCCGCCGGAAAGGCGCACAATCGGGCAGGACTTTCACTCCTGCGATGAAAATGATCCGCTTCGACGACCTGCAGCTGTTCGTCCGTACCGCCGCGCTGGGCAGCTTCTCGCAGGCCGCGCGCGAGGCCGACCTGCTGCCCGGACAGGTCGCCGCCGCCGTGGCCCGGCTCGAGCGCGAACTGGACCTGCGCCTGTTCGTGCGCACCACCCGCAGCCTGCGGCTGACCGCCGAAGGCGCGCTGTACCTGCCTTACGCGCAGGAGGTGCTGGCGACCCTGCGCGAAGGCCAGGCCCGGGTGCAGGGCGAGGATGCCGAGCTGCATGGCACGCTGCGGCTCTCTGCCCCGTCGGACTTCGGACGCAACCTGCTGCTGCCGTGGCTGACCCGGTTCCGTGCGATGCATCCGCGACTGCGGCTGCATCTGCGCCTGTCCGACGAAGTGGCTGATGTATTCCGCGATCCGGTCGATGTGGCGATCCGCATCGGGCACTTCGATGATGCCAGCTATGTCGCCCTGCCCCTGCTGGAAGGCAACCGGCGCGTGCTGGCGGCGTCGCCCGGCTACCTGCAGCGGCGCGGCACGCCGCAGCGTCTGGAGGATCTGCGCGAGCACGACTGCCTGGCCTACCAGCTCGGTGGTCGCGCCTACGACCGCTGGGCCTTCGAGGTCGACGGCCGTCGCGTGGTGATCCCGGTACAGGGCCCGCTGGTGTGCGACGACGCCGATGTGGTGCGGCGCTGGGCGGTGGCCGGTGAGGGCATCACCTACAAGTCCTGGCTGGACCTGCGCGAGGACGTGCTGGCCGGGCGCCTGCAGCTGCTGCTTGGCGGTGTGGGCAGCCACATCCCACTGCAGCTGGTCTGCCCGCACCGCAAGCAGTTCTCGCCCGCGGTGCGGCAGCTGCATGCGCAACTGCGCCAGCACCTGCAACCGCTGCTGTCAGGCATGCCCGAGGGCGGCGGCGGCCCCCTGTCGCAGCGCGCGGCACTGGCCGACAATACCGGCTCCCCGTAGCGAGAGAACACCGCCATGCCGTGGATGGGCATCCAGGACCTGTGGACGTTTCTGGTCGCCGTGCTGGTGTTCCTCGCCCTGCCCGGGCCTGGCACGTTCACCCTGTTGACCGCCACCGGCCGGGGCGGGGTGCGCGGTGGTTACACCGCACTGGCCGGCCTGCTGGTCGGCGACCAGATCCTGATGTGGCTGGCCCTGGCCGGCGTGGCGGCCCTGCTGAAGGCCAACCCGCTGGTCTTTCACGCCGTGCAGTACCTGGGCGCGGCCTATCTGGTGTGGGTGGGCATCAGCCTGCTGCGCACGCCCAGGCAGGAGGGCGGCGATGCCGGCCCGATCCGCATGCAGCCGGGCCGCTACTTCCAGCAGGCGATCCTGGTCAGCCTGCTCAATCCGAAGGCGATCCTGTTCTACATGGCCTTCCTGCCGCTGTTCATCGACCCCAGGGCGCACCAGGGCATCGCCACCTTCGTCGCGCTGGCGGGGATCATCTTCGTGGTCAGCATCGCCTACTGCTCGCTGTTGATCTGGGTGGGCAACCTGGCGCGGCGCCGGTTGATCCAGCATCCGCGCGTCAGCGACGCGCTGCGACGCGTGGCCGGAGTGTTCCTGGTCGGCTTCGGCATCCGCCTGGGACTGAACGGCTGACCGGCACGGCGACGGCTGTCGGGCCCGTTCCGCAACCTTTGTGCTGATTCCGGCAGTGTCGTCGCGGTCATGCGCGCGCTGCGCCAGGCATGACCCCCGTCAGTGGTAATGCTGCGCTGCATTCGGTCACACTCGGAGACTTGTCGTTATCAGTCACCCCTTCCGAGGCCTGCATGTCCCTGCTCCGGCGCAAGTCCCTAGATTCCGTCACCGTCCACGAAGCCGGCAGGCGACTGGTCCCGACACTCAGCTGGCCGCACCTGATCGCGCTGGGCATCGGCGCCATCGTCGGTACCGGCATCTACACGCTGATCGGCGTCGGCGCCAATCTCGCCGGCCCGGCCGTCCTGATCTCCTTCGCCATCGCCGGTGCGGTCTGCGCCTGCGCAGCCCTGTCCTACGCCGAGCTGTCGACGATGATGCCGGCCGCCGGCAGTGCCTACACCTACAGCTACAGCGCGTTGGGCGAGGTGTTCGCCTGGGTGGTGGGCTGGAGCCTGATCCTGGAGTACTCGCTGGTGGTCAGCACGGTGGCCGTGGGCTGGTCGGGGTACTTCGTCGGCTTCCTGGAGTGGGTCCACACCCAGTTCGGCTGGGACGTGACCCTGCCGGCCGCGCTGGCCGCGGGTCCGCACGTGGAAGGCGGCATGATCAATCTGCCGGCGATCGTCATCACCTGGCTGGTGGCCCTGATGCTGATGGCCGGCACCAAGGAGAGCGCGACCCTCAACGCGATCCTGGTGGTGTTCAAGCTGATCGCGCTGGCCATCTTCGTGGCAGTGGCACTGCCGGCCTTCGACAGCAGCAACCTGCAGCCGTTCATGCCGTATGGCTTCGCCAAATCACTGGGTCCGGATGGTGTCGAGCGAGGCGTGATGGCGGCCGCCGCGATCATCTTCTTCGCCTTCTACGGTTTCGACGCGATCTCCACCGCTGCCGAGGAGACCAAGAACCCGGGCCGCGACCTGTCGATCGGCATCATCGGTTCGATGATCGGCTGCACCATCGTCTACGTGCTGGTGGCGCTGGCCGCCGTGGGTGCGATGAGCTACGCGGTGTTCGGCCACAGTGCTGAGCCGCTGGCGCTGATCATGCGCCAGCTCGGCCACCCGACCGCGGCGATGGTGATCGGTGTCATCGCGATCATCGCCCTGCCGACCGTGCTGCTGGCCTTCCTGTACGGGCAGAGCCGCATCTTCTTCGTCATGAGCCGCGATGGCCTGCTGCCGCGTGGCCTGTCCAAGGTCAGCGCGCGCACCGGTACGCCGGTGGCCACCACGCTGTTCACCGCGCTGGTGGTGTCGGCCCTGGCCGGCGTGGCACGCCTGGACGAGATCGCGGCATTGGCCAATGCCGGCACCCTGGCGGCGTTCACCGCGGTGGGCATCTGCCTGGTCGTGCTGCGCGTGCGTGAACCGAACCGCGAGCGAACCTTCCGCACGCCGCTGGCCTTCATCGTCGGGCCACTGGCCGCGCTGGGCTGCATCTACCTGTTCATCAGCCTGCCGCACACCACGCAGCTGTACTTCCTGCTGTGGAATGTCGCGGGCCTGGTGCTGTACTTCCTGTACAGCCGTCGCCATGCGCTGATCGCGCGCTGATCCAGACCGCGCCGGGCACGGCCCGGCGCAGATCCGGCCCGGGCGGGGCGGTTACCCGCCCTGCCTGGCGGCGTAGTCCTGCGCCTGCCGCATCACCCGCAGCAGATTGCCGCCCCAGATGCCGGCGATCTGCTGTTCCGTGTATCCCTTGCGCAGCAGCCACGCGGTGATCTTCGGCAGCTGGCTGACATCGGGCAGGTCACTCAGGCCGCCGCCGCCGTCCCAGTCCAGGCCGATGCCCACGTGTTCGGGCCCGACCACCTGGAGGATGTGCTCGAAGTGGGCGAAGAAGTCCTCCAGGCTGGCGTGCCGGACGGGGTGTTCGTGGTCCAGTGCCTGTTCGGCCTTCAACAAGGCCACGCCCTGCTCGATGCCCATGCCTTCCCAGCCTCCCAGCTGCCGGCTGAGTGCTTCTTCGGCCTGTTTGCGCTCGGCCGTCTTGCCGGTGTCGATCAGATAGCCGCCATAGGCGTTGACCTGGATCACACCACCGGCCTTGGCCAGCTTCTTCAGCCGCGCGTCGTCGAGGTTGCGTGGATGGTCGTAGACCGCCTTGGCTGAACTGTGCGAGAGCACGAACGGCACCGGCATCATCGCCAGCAGATCGTCGAACACGGCATCGGAGGCATGCGACTGGTCGATGACGATGCCGAGCTTCACCGCCTCGCGCACCAGCGCCTTGCCGGCCGGGCTCAGGCCTTTCCACTCCGGTCCCTTCGGATCGGTCGCAGAATCAGCGAACTCGTTGTTGGCGAAATGCACCGTGCTCAGCAGGCGCAGGCCGGCACGGTGATAGAACGAAAGCAGGCTGGGGTCGGCCACCAGCGGGCTGGCGTTCTCCATGCTGATGTAGACCACGCGTTTGCCGGCGGCCTTGATCCGCGCCGCATCGTCAGCGGTCAGGGCCAGGGCGAACCGATCGCCGTTGGCCGCCACCATTTCGCGGATTTCCAGCAGGCGCTGCAGGCCGTGATCGCGCTCGGCCAGGTGGGCGGCGGCGCTGCGGTCGCCCTGGTCGGTGTAGATCGCCCAGAACCCGCCGTCCAGTGATCCCTCGACCATGCGCGGGTAGTCCACCTGTGACAGCGCATTGCGATCATGGCGCTGTTCGATATCGAAGCCGGTGCGGCCAAAGTTGGCCGGCGTATCCAGGTGGCTGTCGAGCGTCAGCAGGCGCTGCTGCAATGTCTTGGCACGCGCAAGCTCCTGCGCGCTGAACTCGATGGCATGGGCGGTCAGCGGCGCGCTCAGCGCCAGGGCAAGCAGCACGGACAGACGGCGCAACGACGGCATGGGGTTCCTACCGGCAATGGGAAGAACCCGACCATAGCGCTGCGGCCGGCCAATTTGTAGAGCCGAGCGCATGCTCGGCTGCCAGACAGATCAGCCGAGCGTGGGCTCGGCTCTACAGCGCCACGCGGTCAATCAACCACGCGGCAGAACACCGCCTTCAGGTAACGCGATTCCTGCACGTGGGCCATGAACGGATGATCCGCGCCGGCACCGGCAACCTTCAGGATCTGCAGGGTGCGGCCGGAGAAATAGGCCGCACGGCGCAGCATGTCCAGGAACTGGTCCTCGGCCACCAGGCCGGTGCAGGAGAAGGTGGCGAACAGGCCACCGGGCTTGACTACGCCCAGCGCCAGCTTGTTCATGTCCAGGTACTTCTTCAGCGCATTGATCACCTGGTCGCGGTCGCGGGTCATCTTCGCCGGGTCCAGGATCACCACGTCGTACTGCTCACCGCGGTTGGCGGCGTCGCGCAGCCACGGGAAGATATCGGACTGGATGAACTTCGGGCGCACGTTGTTCAGGCGCGAATTGCCCTTGGCGATCTGGATGACGTCTTCATCGATGTCGATGCCGACCACGTCCGAGGCCCCGCGTGCCGCTGCATAGACCGCGAAGCCGCCGGTGTTGCAGCACAGGTCGAGCACGCTCTTGCCTTCCACCTGCTGGCTCAGCCATTGCCGGTTCTCGCGCTGGTCGGCGAAGAAGCCGGTCTTGTGCGCGCCGGCCGGATCGGCGCGGAACTTGATCCCGTACTCTGTGATCACCGACGCTTCGGTGGTGGTGTTGCCGTGGAAATCGAAGCTTTCCTGCTTCTGCACGTGTTCGTCGGCGAAGCTGTGGAAGCGGCAGCCGGGGAACTGCTCACGCAGCGCATCGTAGATCCACTCGCGGTGGCGGAACATGCCGGCGGCAAAGAACTCGACCACCACCAGGTCGCCGTAGCGATCGACCACCAGGCCGGACAGGCCATCGCCCTCGCTGTGCACCACGCGCCAGGCGTCGGACACGGCGTCCAGCTTCAGCACGTCACGGCGCAGCGACACCGCCTGGGCGATCTTGCGCGAGAACCAGCCGGCATCAACCGCAACGGCCTGATGGGTTTCAAGAATGCGCACGGCGATGCGCGAGTGCCCGTTGTAGAACCCGCGCCCGATGAATTCCCCGTCCACCCCGACCACGTCGACGAGGGAACCGGGCTTGGGCCGGACGGTCGGCTTCTCGACCAGTTTCTGGAAGATCCACGGGTGGCTGGAGCGCCACGCGTTCTTGAGGCGGACAACGGGAAGGGGGGTATTCATCCACCTATTGTAAACCGGCCGCCGGGAGTCAGATCCCCGCAGGGGCTCTGACCCCTCTCTGGCGGGAACATGGGCTCGGGGCCCATGCGGGGATCTGCCCCCGGTGCCCGGGCATTTGACGGCGGACGCGGCAGGCCGCAGAATCGGCGCCAGAAGGGGAGTAGCTCCCAGACGTTGTCGCCGTCATTTCGAGCCCGCAGGCTCCGGTGCAACGGCAGTTCCAGCCGACTGGAACTGCGAGCGAGACCTTCGCCGTACTGGCGAAGCTCTGTCCCTGGATCCCCTCCCGATCCTCCGTTGCAGATCCTCGCCGTCCGGCCTGGCATTCATCTTTCCAACGGACATTCCCAATGCAGACGATCGGTAACATGTGGTTGTGGGGCGGCTTCGCAGCGGTGGTGGTCATCGCCCTGCTGGTCGACCTCGTGTTGATGCGCCATGGTGGCCCGCACAAGGTCACCTTCAAGGAGGCCCTGTGGTGGTCCATCGGCTGGGTCGCGCTGGCCCTGCTGTTCAACGCCGGCCTCTGGTACTACCTGAATGAGACGGCCGGCCAGGTCGTGGCCAACAAGGTCGGTCTCGAGTTCCTGACCGGCTACCTGGTCGAGAAGGCGCTGGCGGTGGACAACATCTTTGTCTTCCTGATGATCATGAGCTACTTCGCGGTGCCGGAGGAACAGCGCCAGAAGGTGCTGATCATCGGCATCCTGGGCGCGATCGTGCTGCGTACGATCATGATCTTCGCCGGCAGCGTGCTGATCAGCCAGTTCCATTGGCTGCTCTACGTGTTCGGCGCCTTCCTGCTGTTCACCGGCTGGAAGATGTGGTTTGCCGCCGGACAGGAGCCGGACCTGGAGAGCAACCCGGCCCTGCGCTGGATGCGCAAGCACCTTCGCCTGCTGCCGGAGTACGCCGGCAACGCCCTGAGCGTGAAGCGCGACGGCGTGCGCTGGTTCACCCCGTTGTTCGCGGTGCTGATCCTGATCGCCGTCACCGACGTGATCTTCGCGGTGGACAGCATTCCGGCGATCTTCGCGATCACCACCGATCCGTTCATCGTGCTGACCTCCAACGTGTTCGCGGTACTGGGCCTGCGTGCGATGTTCTTCCTGCTGGCCGGCATGGCCGACCGGTTCCACCTGCTGCCGTACGGCCTGGCACTGGTGCTGGGTTTCATCGGCATCAAGATGATGATCATCGACCTGTTCAAGATCCCGACCCCGGTCTCGCTGGGCGTGGTCGCGCTGATCATTGCCGCCACCGTCGTGCTGAGCCTGAAGTACCCGCCCAAGGAAGGCGAAGGCCAGGCCTGATCGCGGCTGGCAGACATGGCCAGCGGGATTGTCCCGCTGGCCGCTTCCACTCTCCCGCAGCGGTGGCCTTGGTTTCGCGCCAGCCACCGCCATTGCTTGAGGTATGAACAGCAACGCGCCCCTGCCCGCCGGCGACGTGCCGGCCCCCCGCAACGACCGCCTCCGCATCCTGCGGGCGTTCAATGTCAGCCTGGCCGCCGTGCTGGTGCTGGTGGTCGTGTTCGCCCTGCAGGGCACGTTCGACTGGCGCCCCTGGGCGGTAGCGCCGCTGGAAGCCAAGGGCCTGCTCGGCCTGCTCGGCGGCCCGCTGCTGCATGCCTCGGTCGAGCACATCGCCGCCAACAGCATCGCGATCCTGATCCTCGGCACCCTGGCCGGAAGCGTCTATCCCAGGGCCACCGTCCGCGCCCTGCCCCTGCTCTGGCTGGGATCGGGTGTGGGCGCATGGATGCTGGGCAATCCCGGCAGCGTCCATCTGGGTGCCAGTGGCGTGACCCACGGCCTGATGTTCCTGCTCGCCGGCCTCGGCCTGCTGCGCCGCGACCGCGCCGCCATCGCCACCGGCCTGATCGGCATGCTGTTCTACGGTGGCATGCTGATGACCATCCTGCCGCATGCCGACGGCGTGTCCTGGCAGTCGCACATGGGCGGCGCCTTCGCCGGCATCATCGCAGCGCTGCTGTTCCGCACCGCCGACCCGCTGCCACCGCGTCCGCGCTACAGCTGGGAGGACGAGGAAGAGAACGCAGAACCGCTGGCCGACGATGAACTGGAGCCGCCGTCGCCACACCGTGTGCCGGTCCTGTGGCAGCCGCGCGAAGGGCAGGATTACGTGGTCATCCCGTTCCGGCGGCCGGACGAACCGCGCGGCTGAGGTGGGATGGGTCCCGGGGGGGGGGCCCCGCGCGCGGGGGCCCCGGGCCCCCGGGGCGGCGCCGGGCGGCCCCCCCGGGCGGGGGGGGGGGGGGGGGGGCCCCCCCCGACACTGCCTGGCGATCCCGATGCTGTTTCCACACGAGCTGCCCGATGCCGACGTCCGTCATGTTCCGGGCTGGCTGCTGCCGGATCGGGCGGATGCGCTGCAGCGGACATTGGGCGAACAGGTGGCCTGGGATGTGCACCGCATCCGGATGTTCGGTCACTGGGTGGATTCGCCGCGGCTGAGCAGTTGGATCGGCGATCCGCAGGCACGCTACCGGTATTCCGGCGCCGAGTTCGTCCCGCGGCCCTGGCTGCCGGCTTTGCAGGCGCTGCGCGTGCGATTGCAGGAAGAGGGTATCGGCCGGTTCAACAGCGTGCTGCTCAATCGATACCGCGATGGTGGCGATTACATGGGGTGGCACAGCGACGACGAACCCGAACTGGGACCGGCGCCGGTGATCGCTTCACTGAGCCTGGGTGCGGCGCGGCGTTTCCTGCTGCGACGACGCGACGAGCCGGCACGCAAGGCGGAGTTCGTGCTGGGCCATGGCGATCTGCTGTTGATGGCCGGCAGCACCCAGCGCTTCTATCAGCACGCGTTGCCGAAGATGGCGCGGGCTCAGGGCGAGCGGATCAACCTGACATTCCGTTGGATCACGCCGCGCTGAGCGAGGGATCAGCGCGGTGCTGCGGCGCTGTCGTTCTGCCCACTGACCAGCGTCCAGCCGACCACGTCCTGCGCGATCTGCTGCAGGCCACGTTCGAACGCCGCCGCAACCGCCGGCACATCGGTACTGCCAACGGGCTGCGCCTGACGGAAGGTGCGATCAGCGACCACGCGCTGGTCGGCCACGTGGATCAGCTTGGCATTGAGTTCGATCACCACCGTCGGCGTGGTCTGGCCCTGGTAGTCCGACTCGAAACGACGGATGTCCGTGGACAGCTTGTAATCGGCGCGGATACCGGCGGCGGTGCGGGCCACGCCGTTGATGCGGCCGGAGTCCTCGAAACCGCGCAGCAGCGTGTCCTCGATCATGTCGGTGGCCGGCTGGGCCCAGCTGGCGCCCCTGTAGATCTCCAGCTCCGATGGCGTGGGACGCACGTTGATGCGCGGGCTGTCGACCATGCGCGCCGCGCTGGGTTTGGCCAGCACCAGCTGCCAGGCGACCTGGGGCCAGCTGGGATCGACCTTCACCTGCACGGCAGGCGAGTACAGGGTGACGGGATTCTTGTCGCCGCTGCCGAGGATCGAACAGCCCGACAGCAGCGCCAGGGCCAGGCCTGGCAGCAGCAGGCGTGGGAAGAGGGTCGGGCTCATTTGGGTTCGAACTCCTTCGGGGCATCGCGGCCGAGCAGATAGCGCGCGGGGTTGTTCTCGAGGCGGTCGCTGACCCGGCGCAGGTCGCGGATCAGGCCACGCAGTTCGGTCAGGGTCGGGCCCAGCTGGCCGAGCCCGTCATTGGCGAAGCTGTTGATCGCGGCGCGGTTCTCGCCAAGGATCGAATCGGCATTGCCGGCAGCCGAATCGAGCTTGACCAGGGTAGCGTCGAGCTTGTCGATGATGCCCGGCAGCTGCTGCACCAGGTTCCTGTCGAGGCGCTCGATGGTGCCGTTGGTGGTCTTCAGCGTGGTGTCCAGGCTGCGTGCGGCATCGCGCGCGCTGAGCAGCAGCGCCTGTGTGCCCTGGTCACGGTCGGCCAGTCCGCCGCTGATGGTTTCCAGGTTGGCCAGGGTCGCGTTGATCGACGCCACGTTGCGATCGCTGAGGATCTGGTCCATGCGCTCGACGATGCGGTTGGCCACATCGGTGATGTTCTGCAGTGCCGAAGGCGTGGTCGGGATGATCGGCGCCGGGTCCTTGTTGACCGTGGTCAGTGCCGGCGACTGCGGCGTGCCGCCGCTGAGCTGGATGATCGACGGACCGGTCAGGCTGGTGATCGCCAGCTTGGCACGGGTATCGGTCTTCACCGGCGTGGTGGAGTTCAGGCGGATGCGCGCCACCACCTGGCGCGGATCGTCCGGTACCAGGTTCAGCTCGATGATCGAGCCGACCGCGATGCCGTTGTACTGCACCGGGCTGCCGACCGACAGGCCGGTCACCGCCTCGCGGAACACCACGCGGTATTCCTGCCAGGTGCGGTCGGATGAGTACTTGGCCGCCCACAGGCCGAAGGCCAGCAGGGCCAGGCCGGTGATCAGGGTGAACGCGCCGATCAGCACGTAGTTGGCTTTGGTTTCCATGGCTCAGGCACTCTCGATCTGTTCACCACGCGCGGCACGCGCACGTGGTCCGTGGAAGTATTCCTGGATCCACGGATGATCCAGTTTCTCGATTTCCGCAAGCGGTGCGTTGGCGATCACCTTGTGATCGGCCAGCACGGCGACGCGGTCGCAGATGGCGTACAGCGTGTCCAGGTCATGGGTGATCAGGAACACGGTCAGGCCCAGCGCTTCCTGCAGGGTCTTGATCAGCCGGTCGAAGGCCGCCGCGCCGATCGGGTCCAGGCCGGCGGTCGGTTCGTCCAGAAACAGCAGCGGCGGGTCCAGTGCCAGCGCGCGGGCCAGGCCGGCACGCTTGCGCATGCCGCCGGACAGCTGCGAGGGCAGCTTGTTGATCGCATCGGCGGGCAGGCCGGCCAGCTTCACCTTCAGCAGTGCCAGCTCGTAGTGCCAGCGTTCGGGAAGGTCGCGATGATGCTCCTTCAGCGGAACCTGCACGTTCTCGCCGACGGTCAGCGAGGAGAACAGCGCGCCATCCTGGAACAGCACGCCGGTGTTGCGCTCGATATGCAGCCGGCTTTCGGCATCGTCGGCACGCGCATCGCGGCCGAGCACTTCGATCTGTCCTTCATCCGGCACGCGCAGGCCCAGGATCGAGCGCATCAGCACGGACTTGCCGGTGCCCGAGCCGCCGACGACGCCGAGGATCTCGCCGCGCCGCACGTCCAGGTCGAGGTCCTCATGGACGGTCTGGCTGCCGAAGCGGTTGACCAGCCCACGCACGCGGATGGCCAGGTCATGGCCATCGTCATCACGCATCTCGAAGGTGCCGGAACCGGAGGTCGTGTTCATGTCACCAGTCCATATGCATGAACCACAACGCCGCAAAGGCGTCGATGATGATCACCAGCGAGATGGTCTGCACCACGCTGGATGTGGTGCGCTCGCCGACCGACTGTGCGGTGCCGGTGACCTTCAGGCCCTCCAGGCAGCCGATCAGGCCGATCACCACCGCGAAGACGGGCGCCTTGGACAGGCCGACCAGCATGTGCCGCACCTCCATCGTGTCGTGCATCCGCGCGATGTACATCTGCGGCGGAATGTCCAGATCGAACGCGCCGACAGTGATGCCGCCGGCCAGGCCGGCAATCATCGCGATGAAGGTCAGCAGCGGCAGGGTCACCAGCAGCGCGAACAGGCGCGGCAGTACCAGCAGGTCGATCGGGTCCAGGCCCAGCGTGCGCATCGCATCGATCTCCTCGCGGGCCTTCATCGCGCCGATCTGCGCGGTGAACGCGCTTGCCGTGCGGCCGGCCAGCACGATCGCGGTCAGCAGCACGGCGAACTCGCGCAGGAAGGCGATGTTGACCAGCTCGACCACGTAGATCTCCGCGCCGAAGTCGCGCAGGATGGTCGAGCCCAGGAACGCGATCACCGCACCGACCAGGTAGGACAGCAGCGCCACCAGCGGCACGGCGTCCAGGCCCACCTGCTCCATCTGGTGCACGGTGGCGGTGAGGCGGAAGCGCCGCGGCTGCTTGACCAGGCGAGCGGTCTTGACCATCGCCTCGCCGAGGAAGCTGGCCAGGGCCACGATGTTGTGGCCGGTGCCATGCATGCTGACGCCCAGCCGTTCCAGCGCGGCCAGCACGCCGAAGTCGCGCTTGGGCTTGGGCCGGTCGTCGGCCACTTCCTCGATGGTGCACACCAGTGCCTGGTGATCCGGCCGGAACTGCAGCGCATCCTCGCCGAGGTCGGCGCGATGGGCCACGCGCAACAGCTGCAGTACGCCGGCCGAATCGAGCTGCTCGATGCCCGTGGCGTCAATGCCGGTCAGTTTGTCGGGAACGGCGCGCAGCACCTCGGCCGCGGCCAGCGCGGTCTTCAAGGTCCAGTGGCCGGACAGGCGGATCAGCCCGGGGTCGTGGGCGTCCTGTTCGAGCTGGGGGGCGAGGTTCTGGGTCACGTGGGCCATTCGGGTCGCAGCATAACCGTTCTGTATTGTGCTTCGCGTTGAACCAGGATGAATTCCTCCGGCGGGGCCCGGCCTAGGTAATACTACGGCGCATGTCCGCAGACGCTCACACGATCCCCACGCCCCAGGCCACCTACGCGCAGCGCGTGGCCTTCGTTTCCGAGATCGCCGGCCGCCTCCACAGCTACGGCACCACGGCCCAGCGTCTGGAAACGGCCGTGGTCGCACTGGCAAAACAGCTCGATCTCGATTGTGAACCGTGGTCTAACCCCACCGGCATCATCCTCAGCTTCAGCGACCCGGCCCAGGCGATCGGCTCCAGCGACATCACCCGCGTGATCCGCCTGGCACCGGGCGAGAACGACCTGCACAAGCTCAGTGTCGCCGACCGGATCGCCGAGGAAGTGGCCAACGGGCGGATGAGCATCGCGCAGGGGCACACCGCGCTGCGTCAGCTGGACAAGGATCCCGGCCGTCGCGGCAAGCTCCGCACCATCCTCTCGTTCACGCTCGGCGCGGCCGGTGTCGCCGGCATGTGGAAGCTGCCCTGGCTGGACATCGCCACCGCCGGTGTCATCGGCCTGATGATCGGCCTGCTCGGCATGGTCACCGACCGTCGCCCGGCGACCCGCGAGGCCGCCGAGGCGCTGGCCGCGCTGCTGGCCGGCCTGGTTGCCACCCTGATCGCTTCGTTTGTCGGCGCGCTCAACCTCAACACGGTGATCATCGCCTCGCTGGTGGTGCTGCTGCCCGGCATGTCGCTGACCAATGCGGTCAACGAACTGGCCAGCCAGCACTGGGTGTCAGGCACCGCGCGGTTTGCCGGTGCGCTGACCACGATCATGAAACTGAGCGTCGGCGCGATGATCGCGGTGACCCTGGCCGATGTGCTGGGCCTGGACCCGGTGATCCGTGCCTCGCGACCGCAGGGACCGTGGGTGGAGTGGGGGTCGCTGCTGACCGCGGCCTTCGCCTTCGCGATGCTGTTCAAGGCCAGCCGTCGCGATTATCCCTGGGTGATTGCCGCGTCCGTGGCCGGCTATGCCATTTCCAAGTTTGGCGGGCACGCCTGGGGGGCACCGGCAGGCATCTTCCTGTCGGCGATGGTGCTGACCGCCGGCGGCAACCTGTTCGGTCGGCTGGCCGGGCGTCCGGGTGCGATCATCCGCCTGCCGGGCATCATCATGATGGTCCCTGGCAGCACCAGCCTGCGTGGCGTGCTGACGCTCGTCCAGCAGCAGGATGTCGGTGCCGGCCAGAGCGTGTTCCTGACCGTGCTCAACGTGGTGATGGCGCTGGTGGCGGGCCTGCTGTTCGGCAACCTCTTGATGCCGGCGCGCAAGACGTTGTGATGGAATGAAGAACGCCGACTTGCGCCGGCGTTCTTCATTCTTTCCGATCCGGCCTCAGGCCTTCTTGATCAGGAAATCTTCCGGCTTCTTGCTGCCCTTGGCGGTCAGCTCGGCCATCCAGCGCGGCTGCTTGCCACGGCCGGTCCAGGTTTCCTTCGGGTTGGCCGGGTTCCGGTACTTCGGGGCGACCTTGCCGAGCTTGCGGCCGGCGGTCTTGGACGGCGCCGCTGCCTTGCGGGCGCGTGGCTTGGCAGCCGTGGTAGCGGTACCGAACAACTCCTCGATGGTGTAACCCTCGGTCTTGGCCAGCTTGCTCAGCTGGGCCCGCACCTTGGCGATCGGGCGACGCTTGGCGACGATGGTCTGCTGCTTTTTCGCGGTGCGGATCAATGCGCCCAGCTCGCGTGCCGACAGGCCGGTCAGGTCGATGCTCATCTACGGTTACTCCGGAAACTAATAAGGGACAGGGACGAGCCGGTCCGTGGCGTCGGCGCACAGGATAATGATGAATTAAATCCAGTACAAATCATGCAGGTCAGGGTATGGCGATGGACAGACTGCATCGTGACCATTTTGACCGGATTATGTCCAGCTGCATATTCACCGGCCCACCGCCGGTACAAAGAAAAAGACCGGGGCATGCCCCGGTCCAGTCACTCAACCCTGCAGGCGTTGCAGCAGGGTAGCCTTATCCAGGCTTTCGGCTTCGCTGGCACGTCGCGAGCGGTACTCGTACGTGCCGGCCGCCAGGCCGCGCTCGCTGACCACCACGCGATGCGGGATGCCGATCAACTCCATGTCGGCAAACATCGCACCCGGGCGCAGCCCGCGATCATCCAGCGCGGCATCGAGACCGGCATCGCGCAGTTCCTGCAGCAGGCCGGCAGCGGCTTCGGCCACAGCGGCATCGCCCTTGGGGTTGATGACGCACACCACCACCTGCCACGGCGCCATCGCGTCCGGCCAGATGATGCCGGCATCGTCATGATTCTGTTCGATCGCGGCAGCGACCACGCGCGAGATGCCGATCCCGTAGCAGCCCATTGCCATCACTGCGGCCTTGCCGTTCTCGTCCAGTACGGTCGCGTCCAGCGCTTCGGCGTACTTGCGGCCAAGCTGGAACACGTGGCCGACTTCGATGCCACGGGCGATCTTCAACTCGCCGCCGTCCAGCGCACGGTCACCGGCACGCACGTTGCGGATATCGACCACTTCCGGTTCCGGCAGGTCGCGGCCCCAGTTGACTCCAGCCAGGTGGAAGCCCGCTTCATTGGCACCGACCACGAAATCGGACATCGCCGCCACTTCGCGGTCGGCCACCACGCGGATCGCCTTGGCCGGTGAAACCGGGCCGAGGAAGCCGGGCACGCTGCCCAGGTACTCGGCGATCTCCGCTTCGCTGGCAAAGCGCTGCTCTTCCAGGCCGGCAACCTTGCCCAGCTTGATCTCGTTGACCTCGTGGTCGCCACGGACCAGCACCAGCACGAACCCTTCGGCGGTCATCAGCGCCACCGACTTCACCGTGCGCTGCAGGGCGATGCCGAGCAGGGCGGCAACGTCCTCGCAGGTCTTCTGGGTGGGGGTCTCGACCTTGCGCATCGTCTCGCCGGCTGCCGCGCGCGGTGCCGGTTCCGCGGCGATCGCCGCTTCCATGTTGGCCGCGTAGTCCGAGCCGGTGGAGAACACCAGCGCGTCCTCGCCCGAATCGGCGATCACATGGAATTCCTGCGACGCGTCGCCACCGATCGCGCCGGAATCGGCCTGCACCATGCGGAAGTCCAGGCCCAGCCGGGTGAAGATGCGGCTGTAGGCGGCCTTCATGTTCTCGTACTCGCGCACCAGGCACTCATCGTGCAGGTGGAACGAATAGGCGTCCTTCATCAGGAATTCGCGTGCACGCATCACGCCGAAGCGCGGGCGGATCTCATCGCGGAACTTGGTCTGGATCTGATAGAAGTTCACCGGCAGCTGCTTGTAGCTGGACAGTTCGCTGCGCGCGAAGTCGCAGGCCGCTTCCTCGGCGGTCGGGCTGTAGCAGAACACCTGGTCCTTGCGATCCTTGATCTTCAGCAGCTGCGGCCCGAACTTCTGCCAGCGGCCGGTCTGCTCCCACAGCTCCTTGGGCTGGATGGTCGGAATCTGGAACTCCACGGCACCGGCGCGATCCATTTCCTCCCGCACGATGCGTTCGACCTTGCGCAGCACGCGCAGTCCCAGCGGCGACCAGGTGTACAGGCCGGAGGCGAGCTTGCGGATCATGCCCGCACGCAGCATCAGGCGGTGGCTGGTCAGCTCCGCGTCGCTGGGGGTTTCCTTGGTGGTGTGCAGGTGGAACTGGGAGAGGCGCATCGTCGGCTTCGGTCTACGGCAGAGATCCCTATTCTGCCAGCCCGGGCGGGGGGAGGGTATCGGCAGGGCTGCGCCCTGCACCCGTCTCAGGCAACTTCAACTGCCACAGCAACAGCGGGCTTCGCGTGGGATGGCGGGGTGGATCCGGTGGCAGGGGACGCCGTAAACCCGTCCATGGGGGCTTGGTCGCGGCATCCATGCCGCTCACACCCCTGCCACCGGACCCACCCCGCCTTCGACGGATCTCTGCGACCTGCCCGCATTTCGGTAGAGCCGAGCCATGCTCGGCTGCTGTTCGATCCATTCTCGAACTATTCGATTTCAAGGGATTTCATCCACGCACGGCGTGGATGGCCCGCCGTCACCAGGAACCTGTCGGGGGTGGGGTGGGGGGGGGGGGGGGGGGGCGGTGGGGGGGGGGGGGTGGCGGCGGGGTGGGCTTTGGGTGGGCCCCCTCCCCCCCCTTTTGTTTTTTTTGGGGGGGGCCCCCCCCCCCCCCCCCCGCCCCGCCAAACCAGCAGAAGACCAGAGCCGCTTTGGCATTTGATGTTGCGGTTGCTTGAAGCAGGTGCAGGGCGCAGCCCTGCCGACCCCCTCAACCGGCTGCTGGGCAGTAGGCCTTGATGCTGGCTTCAGCCAGTCCCTTCTGCGCGGTGCGCTGCTCCGCGGTCAGTACGGTGTCGCCCTTGCCGTCGCCGTCGGTGTCCTGCATCACCTGGCCGGAGCCTTCCAGCAGGGCCAGGTTGGCACGGGCGGTGCTGCACTGCTCCGGTACGGGTGCGGCCGGGCGTTCGGAGCTGTCAGCCGATGGCGCCGAGCGCGCCTGCGCCCGGGTCTCGTAGGTCCTGCCTGCTGGCGGGGTTTCCGAATACTGGGTGACGCCGTTGGCGTCCTTCCACTTGTAGACGGGGCCGGCCATGGCACTGGTACTGGCCAACAGCAGCAGGCATCCCAGGCAGGACAGGGCACGCATGGCAAACTCCGCAGAATGGGCGTAGAACGCCGATTGCAGCATTGGCACCGACCGCTGGCAAGTCGATTAAACTGGATTCCATGGACCCGATCACACCGCCGCCGCGTTCGCGCACGATTTACCTGCTGCCCAACCTGTTCACCACTGCGGGCCTGTTCGCGGGCTTCTACGCGATCATCGCCGCTGCCAACGGGGATTTCGTCAATGCCAGCATCGCGGTGTTCGTGGCGGCGGTGATGGACGGCCTGGATGGCCGTGTCGCGCGCCTGACCGGCACCAGCAGCGAGTTCGGCGTGCAGTACGACTCGCTGGCCGACCTGGTCAGCTTCGGCATGGCGCCGGCACTGGTGATGTACCACTGGTCGCTGTCCTGGCTGAAATTCGATGATCCCCTGCTGGGCCGTGTCGGCTGGGCCGTGGCCTTCCTGTACGCCGCATGCGCGGCGCTGCGTCTGGCCCGCTTCAATACCCAGGTCGCGGTGGTGGACAAGCGCTGGTTCGTCGGCCTGGCCAGCCCGGCCGCTGCCGGGCTGATGATGTCGTTCGTCTGGGCCTTCGCCGATGGCAACCTGGGCTGGGATGGCAATCAGCTGCGCTATGTGGCGCTGGCGGTGACGCTGGTCGCTGCGCTGCTGATGGTCAGCCGCATCCGCTTCTGGAGCTTCAAGGGCGGTGCCGCCAAGGATTCCCGTTCCGACCGGGTGCCGTTCCTGGTCCTGGCACTGGTACCGATGGCCATCGCGATCGCGGTGATCGACCTGCCGCGCGTCCTGTTCGCCGTGGGCATCCTGTATGCCCTGTCCGGCCCGGTGATGTGGGCGGTGCAGCGCCTGCGCAAGAAGTCCGAGGCCGCGTGAGCCAGGATCTGCCCGTGCTGTGGTCACCGGCCCAGCAGGCCTGGCTGCAGGCGATGGGCTATACCGTCTATCACGACGGCCAGCTCGCCGCGGAGCTGGACGCTGCATTGCAGCTGAGCGTGGCCGACGCCGATGCGGCCAACCCCCCGGCAGCGCAGTCTCCGTCACGCCAGCCCGAACCGTCAGCGGTGGAGCCGGCACCGCGCCAGCCGCGGAGTCCGTCGCCGCCGCCTCGCACCGCGCCCGCCGTGGTGCCGGCAACCGAACCGCAGGCGGCACGCGCAGCCTCGGCGGGCACCACCCGGCAGCCGGCGGTACGTCTGCCTGATCGCCTGCAGATCGCGCTGCTGCGCGCGTCCGGCTGCAATCCGAACGATGCCGCGACGCAGGCGCTGATGGACAGCTGGCCGTTGGAGCAGCTGCGCCGTGATCCAGCCGCCAAGCGCGCGCTGTGGCCGCAGCTGCGCGCCCTGCGCAAGCGGGGCGCGCCGTGAGTGCGGTCAGCCAGCCCGGTCCGGTGCGCCTGCGGGCGCTGCGCGAGAGCGATCTTGCCGAGGTGATGGCGATCGAGGTGCGTGGCTATCCCTTCCCGTGGACCCGCGGCATTTTCATTGATTGCCTGCGTGCGGGTTATCCCGGTCTGGCAATGGAGCGCGATGGCCAGCTGCTCGGCTACGGCGTGCTGAGCATCGCTGCCGACGAGGCGCATGTGCTGAACATCTGCATCGATCCGCTGGTGCAGTCACGCGGGCTGGGGCGGCAGCTGCTGCGTGCGCTGGTGCAGCTGGCTGGTGATCGCGGTGCCCAGCGTGTGTTCCTGGAAGTGCGCCCGTCCAATGTGCCGGCGCTGGCGCTGTATCACAGCGAAGGGTTCAACGAAATCGGCCGGCGTCCGCGCTATTACCCGGCCGCGCAGGGGCGCGAGGACGCGGTGGTGATGGCGATCGAGCTGGTCGATGGCGACCTGCAGACGATGCCGCCGCTGTAACCGGGATGCGCCGCGTTGCCCGCCGGTACGGCCGGGCGCTGGCGGCAGGTGCCAACCTTGGCGGGCACGTGTGGCTCACGCCAGCCGCAGGGCCAGCACTCCGCTGACGATCAGCGACGCCGCCAGCCAGCGCACGCGCGGTATCCGTTCACGCAGCAGGAATGCCGAGATCAGCAGGGCGAACAGGATCGATGACTCGCGCAGGGCCGACACCATCGCGACCGGTACCTGGGTCATCGCCCACAGTGCCATCGCATAGGACGCGGTGGTGCCCACGCCGCCGGCCAGGCCCAGCGGCCAATGCTGGCGCGCATAGGTCAGCACCGCGCTGCGGCGGGTGTACAGCGCCCACAGCGGCAGCGGGATGCCCGACAGCAGGAACAGCCACAACGTGTAGGCCAGCGGGCTGCCCGACAGGCGCGCGCCGTGCGCATCGACCAGGGTGTAGCTTGCGATCATCGTCGCCGTCAGCAGCGGCAGGCCGAGCTGGCCTGCGCGCGCGCCCAGTGCCATGGCCAGGATGCCGCTGCTGACCAGCGCCACGCCCAGCCACGCCGCTGCGGGCAGTGATTCGCCGAGCACGGTGCCGGCCAGCGCGACCAGGATCGGTGCGCAACCGCGCATGAGCGGATACGCCAGGCTCATGTCCACCTGCTGATAGCAGCGCGCGACCAGCGCGTAATAGACCACCTGCAGCAGTACCGAGGCCGCCAGCCACGGCCAGCTGGTTACGTCCGGCAGAGGAAGGAGAGGCAGCAGCGCGGCGGACAGCAGTGCGGCGCTGCCGGTGACGAGCACGGTGCCGAGGAGCTTGTCGGCGCCACGCTTGACGATGGCGTTCCAGCTGGCATGCAGCGCGGCAGCGGCGAGAACCAGCAGGAAGATCGAAAGCGGCATCCTCTGATGATGCCAAAAGACCTGGGCGGGTGCGGACCTGGATCCGCACCCGCCGGTCGGCTGTTACAGCTTCGCGCGTTGTTCGCGCAGGCCGGCCAGCTGGGTGTTCCAGTCGGCCAGGCGCACGCGCTCCTGCTCGACCACCGCAGCCGGCACCTTGTCGGTGAACCGGGCCAGCTTGGTTTCGCTCTTCTCCTGCTCGCCTTCCACGCGCTTGATCTCCTTGTCCAGGCGTGCACGTTCGGCATCCAGATCGACCAGGCCTTCCAGCGGCACCAGCAGCTTCAACTCACCGACGATGGCGGCGGCCGCAGGCGGAGCGCTTTCGCCTTCGCCCAGCCACTGCACGCTGTCCAGCTTCAGCAGGAACGATAGCGACGCACTGAAGCGTTCGACGCGGGCACGATCCTGCTGCTGGCCGGCCTGCAGGCGCAGGGGCACCAGCCTGGACGGTGCGACGTTCAGTTCGCTGCGCACGCGGCGCACCGCGCTGATCACCGCCTTGAGCCATTCGACGTCGGCCTCGGCCTGGGCGAAATCGCCCTGGAACTCGGCTGCGGTCGGGTAGGGGCGCAGCGACAGCGTGGTTTCGGCCAGGCCCAGGCGCGGGGCGAGCTGCTGCCACAGCTGTTCGGTGATGAACGGCGTCAACGGGTGCAGCAGGCGCAGCAGGGCTTCCAGCACATACAGCAGGGTGTGGCGGGTGCTTTCGGCATCCGCTGCGTCGCTGCCGCTCAGCGCCGGCTTGCTCAGTTCGAGGAACCAGTCGCAGAACGCATTCCACGCGAACTCGTACAGGCACTGCGCCAGCAGGTCGAAGCGGTAGGCGGCGAAGTGGCCCTGCGCTTCAGCGGTGGTGGCCGCCAGGCGTGCAAGGATCCAGCGCTCGGCATCGGTGCGCGGTGTCGGCACGCCGCTGAACGCCGCACCTTCGGTGTTCATCAGCGCGAAGCGGCTGGCATTCCACAGCTTGTTGCAGAAGTTCTTGTAGCCTTCGGCACGGTTCATGTCGAACTTGATGTCGCGGCCGTGGGTGGCCAGCGCCGCGATGGTGAAGCGCAGCGCGTCGGCGCCGTGGGCGGCGATGCCGTCCGGGAACTCCCTGCGCGTGGCTTTCTCGATCTTCTCCACCATCTTCGGCTGCATCAGGCCGCCGGTGCGCTTGGCGACCAGGTCATCGATGCTGATGCCATCGATGATGTCCAGCGGGTCGAGCACGTTGCCCTTGCTCTTGGACATCTTCTGGCCTTGTCCGTCGCGGATCAGGCCGGTGAAGTAGACGTCCTTGAACGGAATCTTTCCGGTCAGGTTGTCGGTGGCCATGATCATGCGGGCCACCCAGAAGAAGATGATGTCGAAGCCGGTGACCAGCACCGACGACGGCAGGTAGCGGTCGAAGCCACGCTCGGCCATGGCCTGTTCGTTCGGCCAGCCCAGGGTGGAGAACGGCCACAGCTGGGAGGAGAACCACGTTTCCAGCACGTCGCTTTCCTGGTTCAGCACGACATCGCTGCCGAGCTCGTGCTTTGCCCGCACCTCATCCTCGCTGCGACCGACGTAGCAGGTGCCGGTGGCAGCGTCGAACCACGCCGGAATGCGGTGGCCCCACCACAGCTGGCGGCTGATGCACCAATCCTGGATGTTGGCCATCCAGTGACGGTAGGTGTTGATCCAGTTCGGCGGCACGAAGGAGATGCTGCCCGGCTTCCCATCGGTACCTTCGACCAGCTCCAGGCCGCGCTTGGCCAGCTCGTCCATCTTCACGAACCACTGGTCGGTCAGGTACGGCTCGATCACCTGGCCGGTGCGGTCGCCGCGCGGCACCTGCAGCTTGTGCGCCTTGGTCTCGACCAGGATGCCCAGGTCTTCCAGCTCGGACAGCACGGCCTTGCGTGCTTCATAGCGGTCCAGGCCCTGGAAGCGTTCCGGGGCGTTCTCATTCAGCGCCGCCACCGGAGTGAACAGGTTGATCATCGGCAGGCTGTGGCGCACCCCGACCTGGTAATCGTTGAAGTCATGCGCGGGCGTGACCTTGACCACGCCGGTACCGAACGCACGGTCCACGTAATCATCGGCGATCACCGGCACGCGGCGGCCGGTCAGCGGCAGCACCACGGTCTTGCCGATCAGGTGCGCGTACCGCTCGTCTTCCGGATGCACCATCACGGCGGTGTCGCCCAGCAGGGTCTCCGGGCGGGTGGTGGCCACCACCAGGTAATCGCGGGTCTCGCGCAGGGTTTCGTTACCGTCGGCGTCGCGCTCGACGTGCTCGTAGCTGAGGCCGTCATCGAGCTGATAGGCGATCGACCACAGGAAACCGTCTTCTTCGGCGCTCTCCACTTCCAGGTCGGAGATGGCGGTTTTCAGCACTGGATCCCAGTTGACCAGACGCTGGCCGCGGTAGATCAGGCCCTGCTCGTGCCAGCGCACGAAGGCCTCGATCACCGCCGCCGAGGGCTGCGGGTCCATGGTGAAGGTGCTGCGCGACCAGTCGGCCGACGTGCCGAGGCGGCGCATCTGTCGTTCGATGGTGTCGCCGGACTGCTGCTTCCACTCCCAGACCTTGCCGATGAAGCCTTCGCGGCCCAGCGAGTCACGGGTTTCGCCCTTGCCTTCCAGCGCCAGGTTGCGGCTGACCACCATCTCGGTGGCGATGCCGGCGTGGTCGGTGCCGACCTGCCACAGCGTGTCGTAGCCGCGCATGCGGTGGTAACGCACCAGCGCATCCATCAGGGTCTGCTGGAAGGCGTGTCCCATGTGCAGCGTGCCCGTCACATTCGGCGGTGGCAGCAGGATGGTGTACGGCTCGCCCTGGCCGGACGGCTTGAAGTGGCCGGCCTTCTCCCAGGCCTCGTAGAGGTCGGTCTCGAAGGACTTCGGGTCGTAGCTGGAGGCGAGTTGGGTCATGCGGGGGAACCAGGAGGTAATCGTTGAAGGATCAGGGCGCAGGGGTGGCCCATCAAGGGGGCCGCGGGGCGCTCACATGTCGTGCTTGTTCAGGTCGTAACCGGCGGCCTTGTACTGGCGCCAGCGTTCGCGCAGCGGTTCGCGCGCTTCAGGGTCGGCCGGGACCACTTCCAGCACGCGCTCGCACTGGCCCAGCCAGGGGTCGTCGCGCAGGTTGATCACCAGCGGGCGGGCCGGCGCCTCGGTGCCGGGCACGGCGATCAGCACCAGCGCTTCTTCCTCGTCCATGTCCTCGCCGGCAATCTGATGCGGGATGTAGGCGTCGTCATCGAACGCCCACAGCAGTTCGTCCAGTTCCTCGGCCTGGGCCTGGTCGCGCGCCAGCACCAGGGTGAACAGGCCGGCATCGTTGGCCTTGCGTGCCAGCTCGCAGACCAGGCGCAACGGCTCGGTCAGGAAACGGGGCTTGGCGATCAGGTAGAAGTCGGCGCGGGGCATGGCAGGGTCCGGAACAGGCGGGGGCCCGGTCTGGCCGGGCGAGGCCCTGGCCGGCGGTGCCCGGCCAGGGTCTGGTACAGCATCAGGCGCGGGCGGCCTGGTCCAGCAGCCACTGGCTCAGCAGGCCGACCGGGCGGCCGGTGGCCATGCCACGCTTGCCCTCGTCGCTGGCGACGCCGGCGATGTCCAGGTGAGCCCAGCGCTGGCCTTCGGCGAAGCGCGACAGGAAGCAGCCGGCGGTGATGGCGCCGGCCCAGCGGCCGCCGATGTTGTAGACGTCGGCGAAGGTCGAATCCAGCATCGGCTGGTACTCATCCCACAGCGGCAGGCGCCAGGCGCGGTCGAACACGTGCTCGCCGGCGGCCAGCAGCTCGTTGGCCAGGTCGTCGTGCTTGCTCATCAGGCCCGCGGTCTGGTGGCCGAGGGCGACCATGCAGGCGCCGGTCAGGGTGGCGACGTCGACCAGCGCGGCCGGCTCGAAGCGCTGCGCGTAGGTCAGCGCATCGCACAGGATCAGGCGGCCTTCGGCGTCGGTGTTGCCGACTTCGATGGTCTTGCCCGACATCGAGGTGATGACGTCGGACGGGCGGTAGGCGTTGCCGTCGATGGCGTTCTCCACGGCCGGCACCACCACCACCAGGTTCAACGGCAGCCTGGCCTTGACCGCAGCGACGAAGGTGCCGATGACGTTGGCGCCGCCGCACATGTCGTACTTCATTTCCTCGATGCCGCCCTGGGTCTTCAGATTGACGCCACCGGTATCGAAGGTGATGCCCTTGCCGACCAGCACATAGGGCTTGGCATCGCCGGCACCGGTCCACTTCAGCACGACCAGGCGCGGGCGATTGGCCGAACCACGGGCCACGGCCAGCAGCGAGCCCATGCCCAGGGCTTCCATCTGGGTCTCGTCGAGGATCTCGGCCTCGGCGCCGTCATGCTCGCTGGCGAACTTCACGCCGACTTCGGCCAGGTAGGCCGGGGTGCAGTAGTTCGGCGGCAGGTTGCCCAGCTCGCGGGCGAACTCGACACCGGCAGCGATGGCCTGGCCTTGGGCCAGGGCCTGCGCGTCGTCACCGGCGATGGCCAGCTGGGCCAGCCCGGCATCATCGGCCTTCTTCTTGCCCAGCGTGGCGGTGTAGCGGTACGCCGCGTGATCGGCGGCGATCACTGCCTGGCGGATCGCCCAAGCCGCATCGCGCTCCTTCACAGCCACTTCAGACAGGGTGAACAGCGCGCTGCGGGTGGCGCCTGCCTTCAGCGCGCGAACGGCGTCGCCTACGGCCTTCAGGTACTGCGGCACGCCGAAGCGGGCGGCTTCACCCAGCCCGACCACCAGCACGCGCGGCGCTGCCACGCCCGGCAGGTCGTGCAGCAGGCTGGTGGCACCGGTCTTGCCGGACAGGTCGCCGCGCTGGGCGAGGGCCGACAGGCGGCCGCCGCTGGCGGCATCCAGCGCCTGTGCGGCCGGAGTCAGGGTATGGTCGGCGTATGCGCCGACCACCAGGCAGTCAACGGGGGCGGCGGCCGGGGCGAGGTGGTTCAGGGTGAATTCGAGAGCCATTGAGCAGATTCCATTGGCAAGTCCGTACAATCGCGGACCGTTTACGCCCAGACGCTAGACTGGGCGGCACCGCGAACGAACCCCAGAGTTTAAACCACCGCCCCATGTTGAAGCTCGACCGCTACCTGCTGGGCGATTTCGTCCAGAGTTTCCTGGCCACCCTGATCGTCCTGCTGGTGGTCAGCGTGGGCGGCGTGCTGGTGGACATCCTCGGCAACATCGCCGACGGGCGCCTGCCGGCCAGGCTGCTGTTCTCGCAGCTGGCGCTGCAGTTCATCGTCTACATGCCGCTGATCCTGCCGCTGGCGTTGATGCTGGGCCTGCTGCTGGCGATCGCCCGCCTCTACCGCGACTCGGAAATGGCGGTGATCACCGCCATCGGCGTAGGCCCCAGGCGCCTGCTGCGGCCGCTGCTGATGCTGGTGGTGCCGGTGGTGGCGGTGGTGGGCGCCTGTTCGCTGTGGCTGGGGCCGTGGGCCTCACGCACCGCCGAGCAGATGATCCAGGACGCCAACCGCAGCGTACTGATGGCCGGCCTGGAACCCGGGCGCTTCACCCCGCTGCCCAACGGCGGCGTGGTCTACCTGTCCTCGATTTCGCCCGATGGCACCCAACTGGGCAAGGTGTTCCTGCAGCGTGCCAAGGACGACCGGCTGGAAGTGGTCTCTGCCGCCAGCGGCCGCATGTACTTCGAGGGCGAGCGGCAGCGCTTCCTGGAACTGGACAAGGGCCACCAGGTCGAGGGTCCGCTGGCCGGTGCGCTGGATTACCGGCTGGCCACCTTCGCCCGCAACGATGTGGCCCTGCCTGACGGTGCGCAGACCCGCAAGGATGACGATCCGGAACTGATGTCGACCCTGCAGCTGCTGGGCGACGGCCGCACCCAGGCCCAGGCCGAACTGCATCGCCGGCTGGCCCCGCCGCTGATCGCCCTGGCGTTCGCCCTGCTGACCGTGCCGCTAGGGCGCAGCTCGCCGCGCCAGCAGCGCTACGGGCGCATGATGCTGGCCCTGCTGGCCTACATGGTCGGCACCAACCTGACGTTCATCGGCGCCGGCTGGATCGCCAGTGGCAAGCTGCCGGCGATGCTGGGCCTGTGGTGGCTGACCCTGCCACTGCTGGCGTTCGCGGTCTGGATGTATGCGCGTGATGGACGCATGAGCCTGCCCAAGGGGGCCCGCGCATGATGCTGCGACCGATGCGGTTCGATTTCTACCTCGGGCGGGCGGTGTTCGGCACCGTGCTGTTGACCTGGGCGGTGCTGACCGGCCTGGACGTGGTGATGGCCTTCTCCGGCGAGTTCAAGGACATTGGCAAGAACGGCTACACCCTGGGACACGCCGCGGCGTGGGTGCTGTATACGGTGCCACGCCGCGCCTACACCTTCTTCCCGACTGCGGCGGTGATCGGCGCGCTGATGGGGCTGGGCCAGCTGGCGGCGACCTCCGAACTGACCGCGCTGCGTGCGCTGGGCCTGTCCCGCAAACGCCTGAGCGTGTCGGTGGCGATTGCCCTGTCGCTGCTGACCGCAGTGATGGTGTTCAGCGCCGAGACGCTGGGCCCGTGGGGGCAGAACCGTGCCGATTCGCTGAAGATGAGTGCCAAATGGGGCCAGGACATGGCCGTGGCCCGTTATTCCGGCATGTGGGCACGCGAGGGCGATACCTTCCTCAACGCGCAGAGCGGTGAGGAACAGCTGGTCGGCAACACGGGAACGCGATTGATCCTGCGTGACGTCCGCCTGTACCGGATCGCCGAAGACGGGCGGATCGCATCCCTGACCCACGCCGCCACTGCCGAACATGACAAGGACGGCTGGGTATTGACCGGCGTGCGCCGCGATACCTTCGGCGAGCGCTCGGCAACGCGCGAGGAAGTGGCGCGCGAGCCCTGGAATTCCAAGCTGGACGCGGCGGCACTGGCGACCGGTATCGCCAAGCCGCGCAACCTGAGCGTGTCCGAACTGAGCACGAGCATCGCCTATCGCGAGCGCAACGGCCTGGATGCGCGTGACTTCGAGGATGTGTACTGGAGCCGCTGGTTCTATCCGGTGAACGTACTGGCGCTGTGCCTGGCCGCCGTGCCGTTCGCGTTTGGTTCGCTGCGCAGTGGTGGCATGGGCAAGCGCCTGTTCCTCGGCATCCTGTTCGCGTTGGGCTTCTGGCTGCTGCAGCTGTTCTTCGGGCGCATGGCCGGCGCACTGAAGTTTGATTACCGCATCGCCTACGCGCTGCCGCCGATCGTGATGCTGGTGGTGTCAGGCCTGCTGTTCCGGCGGAAATCGGGCTGATTCCGGCAACGCCGGGCCATGCCCGGCGCCAGCAGGACACTTCAGCGCTTGGGCATCCGCACCAGACGCGTGCCACTGGCACGGTCGTGCCACGCCAAGCGTTGGCGATCCAGCAGGGCCCACCAGAAGCCCAGCCCGCCCAGCAGCAGCGACAGCGTTGCCACGGCGAACCGCAGCCACAGCTGCGCGCGCCGCAGCGCGGTGCCGTCGGCCGACACCAGTTTCAGCCGCCACGGCCGCATGCCAAGGGTCTGCCCACCCCGGCGCCAGCTGGCGGTTGCATAGGCCCCGGTTACGACCCAGCACACCGCCCACAACAGCCATTGCCAGGCACTGAAGGGCGCGATGTTCTCGCGCTGTGCATGGCCACTGAAGGTGTAGGCCAGGGTGAACGCCGTGCCGGCCAGCATCCACAGCGCGAGCACGGGCAGCGCGTCGTAGACCATCGCCAGCACGCGCCACGGCAGCAGCGCACGGGGGCGCTGCGCCTCGGGCGTGGCAGTGGAAGACACGTCGGTGGCAGGGCTGGACATGCGCCGAGCATACGCAAAGCTGGCCGCGTCCGCAGTCACCCTCGTATCCTCCACGCATGGCCGTCATTTCCACCCCCGCCGAGCGCCGTCAGCTGGTCCAGCAACTGCCTGCACTGCGTGCCGACGACAGCATGCGCATCCAGCGCTTCCTTGATGCCATCTGGGCGGAGAACGGTCTGGCCAGGGCCACCCTGGACAGCTACCGTCGCGATCTGGAAGGGTTGGCACGCTGGCTGGACGGCCGCGAAGGGGGCCTGGCCGGCGTCGAACGCGCCGGGTTGTTCGACTACCTGGCCTGGCGCACGCGCCATGGCTGGTCGCCACGCAGCAATGCGCGCCTGCTGTCGGCGCTGCGTGCGTTCTTCGCCGATGGCGTGCGTCGCGGCGAGCGCAGCGAGGACCCCGGCGCTCTGCTGGATCCGCCGAAGCTGCCACGCCTGCTGCCCAAGGCGCTGGCCGAAAGCCAGATCGATGCGTTGCTGGCCGCGCCGGATGTCGGCAGTCCGCTGGGGCTGCGCGATCGGGCCATGCTGGAGCTCATGTACGCCGCGGGCCTGCGCGTGAGCGAACTGGTACTGCTGCCGGCAACGGCGGTGAACCTGCGGCAGGGCGTGCTGCGGGTGACCGGCAAGGGCAGCAAGGAGCGGCTGGTGCCGCTGGGCGAGGAGTCACAGCACTGGCTGGAGCGTTACCTGCAGCATTCGCGGCCGCAGCTGGTGGGAAAGGGCAGGGTGCAGGCACTCGCCGATGGGCAGACGCCGCTGTTCATCGAGCCCCGGCTGCACGCGCTCACGCGGCAGGCGTTCTGGCATCTGGTCAAGCGCCACGCGCAGGTCGCCGGCATCGATCCGGCCCGCATCAGCCCGCATGGCCTGCGGCACAGCTTCGCCACCCATCTGCTCAACCGTGGCGCGGACCTGCGCGCGCTGCAGATGCTGCTTGGCCACAGCTCGCTGTCGACCACCCAGATCTACACGCTGGTGGCGCGTGAACACCTGCAGAAGCTGCACGCCCGCCACCATCCCCGTGGTTGAGCGACCTGGATGAACCCCGTCCGGCTTCCGTCAGCGGGCCACGGCGCCGCCCCGGGCGGCTGTGTCAGAATCGGTGGTCCTCTTCTGCTGCGGAATGCTCCATGCTCCGATTCGCCATCGCCGCCGTGTTCGGCGCGCTCAGCCTGACGGCCTGCGCCCAGCCGGCTCCGCCGGCCCCTGCGGCCAAGGCGTCTGCCGCCGCCTCCCCCCGGGCCACCCCGGCTGCCCATGGTCCGGCAGAGCAGGCAGTGCGCGCCGCGCTGACCGCGCTCAACCCCGGTTTCGAAGTGGATTACATCGGCGCCGCGCCCTTCCCCGGTTTCCGCGAGGTGGTGGTCTCCGGTCAGCTGCTGTATGTCTCCGACGACGGCCGCTACCTGTTCCAGTCGCAGCCTTATGACACCCGGGCCAAGGGGCCGGCCAACAGCGAGGGCCTGCTCGGTTACCGTCGCGCGCTGCTGGGCAAGGCCAACCACGGCGACCGCATCGTGTTCGCCGCGCCCAACGCCAAGTACACGGTCAGCGTGTTCACCGACATCGAGTGCGGCTATTGCCGCAAGCTGCACCAGGACATCGCCGAACTCAACCGCAACGGCATCAGCGTCGAGTACCTGGCCTTCCCGCGCATGGGGCTGGGCAGCAAGGATTACACCGACATGATTTCGGTCTGGTGCGCAGCCGATCGCCGCCAGGCGCTGACCAATGCCAAGCGCGGTGGAACCGTGCCGGCGAAGAACTGCACCAATCCGGTGGCGATGCAGTACGCGCTCGGCCAGCAGCTGGGGGTGAACGGCACGCCGGCGATCTTCGCGCCCGATGGCACCCAGCTGGGCGGCTACCTGCCGCCGGCGCAGCTGCGTGCGGCGCTGGAGAAACTGTCGGCCCAGCACTGACCGGGATATCGCCGGGGGGGGGGCGGGGGGGGCCCCCCGCCCCCCCGGGGGGGGGGGGCGGCGCGCCGGGGGGGGGGGGGGAGCCCCCCCACCCCCCCCCCCCCCCCCCCCCCCGCGCCCCCCACAGGGCCCGCCAGAAAAAAAAAAAAAAAAAAAAAATAAAAAAAT
>NZ_JBRRET010000031.1:0-46617 GCF_056760435.1 Stenotrophomonas sp. STEN008
GCGGTGGGCAGTGCGCGCGCCAGCTGTGCGGCGGTGCTGGCGACCGCGGCCGCCTTGCCGGCACCGCCTGCGGCCCCCGCCGCGGCGCCCCCCCCCCCCCCCCCCCCGGGGGCCCGCCCCCGCCCGGGGGGGGGGGCCCCCCCCCCCCACGACGGGACTCAGGTGGCGGTGGAGAAGCGGTAACCCGCGCCGCGCACGGTCTGCACCATGTTCTCGGCATTGAACGGTTCCAGCGTCTTGCGCAGGCGGCGGATGTGCACGTCGATGGTGCGCTCCTCCACGTACACGCTGCCGCCCCACACGTGGTCGAGCAGCTGGGCGCGGGTGTACACGCGCTCGGGGTGGGTCATGAAGAAGTGCAGCAGGCGGTATTCGGTCGGGCCGATCGGCACCGGCTGTTCGTTGGCGAACACGCGATGCGCGGCACCGTCGATGCGGATCGGACCGACCGCCACGCTGCCGTCCTCGTCGTCTTCGCGGGCGCGGCGCATGACCGCACGGATGCGGGCCAGCAGCTCCCGGGCCGAGAACGGCTTGACCACGTAATCGTCGACGCCGGCTTCCAGGCCGCCGACACGGTCGTTCTCCTCGCCACGCGCGGTCAGCATGATGATGGGCACCTCGCGGGTCAGCGTCTCCTTGCGCCAGCGGCGCGCCAGGTCCAGGCCGCTGGTGCCGGGCAGCATCCAGTCCAGCAGGATCAGGTCGGGAACACGGTCGGCGATCGCGGTCTGGGCTTCGCGGGCATCACCGGCGTGAACCGGCTCGTAGTCACCCTTGCGCAGGGCGAAGGCGACCATTTCGCGGATCGCGGGCTCGTCATCGACGATCAGGATACGTTTCTGCACGAGGGCACCGTAGGGCTCGGTTACTGGACGGGTGCCAGTAGACTACGGTTTGATGACATTTTTGTGACCATCGGGCCGGAACCGCTCCCGATTGCCACGGACCGGTCATGCAGCGCTCAGCGGCGGTCCAGGTCGGGGTCCTGCACGCCCTGCCGGCGCAGTTCCAACACGGTCGGGGTGATCGATTCGATGCGCGCGTCGACCCGGGCCCGTCCCACGTAGTCCAGCGCGGGATTGCGCTTGAGTGCCTGCAGCTGCATCAGCGCCTGCTCCGGCCGGCCGCTGAGGAAGGCGGCCTCGGCGTAGGCCTCGCTGGCACGGACGCTGTCCCCGGCCAGCTCGCTGGCACGGGCGTAGCGCTGCTGGAACACCGGATCGTTACCACTTTGCGACAGCAGCGGCCGCAGCATGGCCTGCGCGCGCTGCCCCGCCTCGCGGTTGCCCTGTTCGTTGAGGATCTCGGCGTAGGTCAGCGCGACGGGCCGGCTGTTGGGATGCTCGCGCAGCAGCTGCTCGAAACGGGCATTGGCCTGCGTGGCCTGGCCCGAGCGCGATTCGGCCTCGGCCAGGGCAAGGGCTACCCACAGGCTGTCCGGATGGGCCTGCAGCAGGCCGTTCAGGGTCTGCCGCGCCTCGCCGGCACCGCTGCGTCCCCCCCGCATCACCGCCAGGGCCTGGCCGTAGCGCTGGGCATCGTTCAATCCGCTCTTCTGGCGTTTGCCCAGATCGGCGTATTCACGCTCCACCTCGCCGGTGGAGTCGGCACTGAGCACCCGCAACCGTTCACGTGCCCAGTCGAAGTCGCCGCTGGGGCCCCGGCTGAGCTGGCCAACCGGCACCCGCAGCACACTGCTTGGCAGCAGCGGGTTGCTGCCGCGCAGCAGCGGTTCGGACAGGGTCGGGTCGGCCGGGTCCACCCGTTCCCTGCGCTCGCCGCTGGGCGTGGTGGTGGTCAGCAGCACCGTGTCCTTCTTCATCTGCTCGGCGCGGGCCTTCGCTTCGCTGATGCGGGTGATGTTGACCGGGTGCGTGCGCAGGAACTCCGGCACGCTGTAGCCGCCCTCGTTGCCGCGCATGGCCGTCGACATCCGCTCGAAGAAGCCGGCCATCGCGTCCACGTCGTAACCGCTGCGTGACAGGGTGCGTATGCCCAGCCGATCGGCTTCCGATTCGTTGGAGCGGGTGTAGTTGATCTGCCGCTGCTGCATCAGGCCCATGCCCGAGCTGATCGCGGCCATGGTCGCATTGCCTGAAGAGGTGCTGTTGCTGGCCTGTGCCGCCACCACTGCCGCCAGCATGCCCAGCAGGATCGGGATCTGGTCGCGCTGGGCGCGCTCGACCCCGCGCAGCACGTGCTGCTGGGTGACGTGGGCGATTTCGTGTGACAGCACCGCGGCAACCTCGTCTTCGCGTTCGGCCGTCAGCACCAGCCCGGCGTTGACCCCGATGTAGCCGCCCAGGGTCGCGAAGGCGTTGATCTGGCGGTCCTTCATCACGAAGAAGGTGTAGGGCTGGCGCGGCTGGTCGCTGTTGGACCCCAGGCGGGTGCCCATGGTCTGCAGCCAGTCATTGACCAGCGGATCGTCCAGCAGGTAGCCATAGTTGCGCAGCTCGCGCAGCATCATCGCGCCGTACTCGGCCTGGCGGGCCGGGGTCAGCAGCTCGCCGGCCGAGGAGCCGATGTCGGGCAGCTTCTCCTGGGCCTGGGCCAGCGGCATGGCCAGGGCGAAGGTGACGGCGGTCGAAAGCAGCAGGGCTCGCAAGCGGGAGGTCCTCGGGCGGGGCGCGCCAAGCGTGGCAGGGCAGGGGGCAACCATTCGTTAATCCACAGTGTTGCGGTGGTAGCGTGGAAATTCCAGCGCACCGGTACCATATGTAGACCGTCGATCCATCGTGGAGTTTCCCGTGACAGCCCAGACCGCCGGCGGTGCCCCCGCCATCACCATCTATTCCACTGCCGTCTGCCCGTACTGCGTGGCCGCCAAGAACTTCCTCAAGAGCAAGGGCCAGCAGTGGACCGAGGTCCGCATCGACCTGGACCCGGCCGAACGCGAGAAGATGATGGCGCTGACCCGCCGCACCAGCGTGCCGCAGATCTTCGTCGGCGACGTCCATGTCGGTGGCTATGACGACATGATGGCGCTGCACCGTGAAGGCAAGCTTGAGCCGCTGCTGGCCGGGCAGGGCCAGGCATGAGCGCGGCCGACGACGGCAGCAAGGACCGCATCGCCGAGTTCACCGCGTTCCGCAAGCGCATGAACGAGCGCATCCTGGGCGAGCCGAACCAGGTGGTGCGCCGGTTCTTCGCGCTGGATACGCAGACCTACCAGGCCGGCGCGCTGGATGTGAAGACCAAGGAGCTGCTGGGGCTGGTGGCCTCGATGGTGCTGCGCTGCGACGACTGCATCAGCTACCACGTGGCCCAGTGCAAGGAGGCCGGGGTGACCCGCGAGGAGTTCTTCGAGACCTTCTCGGTCGGCCTGGTGGTCGGCGGCTCGATCGTGATCCCGCACTTGCGCCGCGCGGTCGATTTCCTCGACCAGCTCGAAGGCGGTGCCGCCGCCCCGGAAGCCCACGAGCACTGAGGGTAACGCCGGGCCATGCCCGGCGAATGACCGGACGCCCACCCGCCGGGCATGGCCCGGCGCTACCGGAATACGCGGGCAATTCTGCCTGAGCCGGGGACTGGGACCATGGTCTATTTGGGACCTCGGCCCCGGCTCAGGCATAATTGCCGGTGAAACTTCCTTTGCGCCGGCGTTTCCGGGCACGTCCGGACGGCGTTTTTTCCCCCTGTTCGGAACATCGATCAATGACGCAGAAAATTACGGTCATCCGCGGCGACGGCATCGGCCCGGAGATCATGGACGCCACCCTGTACGTGCTCGACCAGCTCAATGCCGGCCTGGAGTATGAAGAGGCCGACGCCGGCCTGGCGGCGCTGGAGAAGCACGGCGACCTGATGCCGGCGGTCACCCTGGACTCGATCGCGCGCAACAAGGTTGCCCTGAAGAGCCCGCTGACCACGCCGGTCGGTGGTGGCTTCACCTCGATCAATGTCAGCCTGCGCCGCCATTTCGACCTGTACGCCAACGTGCGTCCGGCCCACACCTTCCCGAACACCAAGTCGCGTTTCGACAACGTCGACCTGATCACCGTGCGTGAGAACACCGAAGGCGCCTACCTGGCTGAAGGCCAGGAAGTGTCGGCCGACGGCGAGACTGCCTTCTCCGGCACCCGCATCACCCGCAAGGGCTCGGAGCGCATCGTGCGCTACGCCTTCGAGCTGGCCCGCAGCGTCGGCCGCAAGAAGGTCACGGCCGTGCACAAGGCCAACATCATTAAGTCGACCTCGGGCCTGTTCCTGAACGTCGCCCGTGAAGTGGCCGCGCAGTATCCGGACATCGAGTTCCAGGAAATGATCGTCGACAACACCTGCATGCAGCTGGTGATGCGCCCGGAACAGTTCGATGTGATCGTCACCACCAACCTGTTCGGCGACATCATTTCCGATCTCTGCGCCGGCCTGGTCGGCGGCCTGGGCCTGGCCCCGGGTGCCAACATCGGCAAGGACGCGGCGATCTTCGAAGCGGTGCACGGCACCGCGCCGGACATCGCGGGCCAGGGCAAGGCCAATCCCTGCGCGCTGCTGCTGGCGGCGGCACAAATGCTGGATCATATCGGCCAGCCGCAGAATGCCGAGCGCCTGCGCAAGGCCATCGTGGCGACCATGGAAGCCAAGGACTCGCTGACCGGCGACCTGGGCGGCACCGGCACCACCATGAGCTTCGCCAAGGCCATCGCCACGCGCCTGTAAGCGGTGGCTGGACCTTGTCTGGATTTCCAGCGGGGCGCCTTCGGGCGCCCCGTTGCGTTTGGGTGCCTGCGCATGCTCTGCGCAGCTCATGTGGTGTGGCGGCACCGAAAGTGCGCGCGCTGGTCGGGTACCTTGCCACGCACTACGCTGCCCAGGCCGGCGTGGCAGCGTAGCCACGGGGTCGTAGCGAGGTGATGATGGATTCGGTGTATCTGCTGGTCGCACTTGGAGCGATCGTGGCGGGATTCGTGCAGGGACTGTCCGGCTTTGCGTTCGGAATGGTCGCCATGTCGTTCTGGGCGTGGGGGCTGGAGCCACGCCTGGCGGCGACGCTGTCGGTGTTCGGCGCGCTGGTGGGTCAGCTGGTGGCGGTGTTCACCGTGCGGCGCGGATTCAATCTGCGTCTGCTGCTGCCCTTCGTCTTCGGCGGCCTGGCGGGCATTCCGCTGGGCGTGATGGTATTGCCGCAGCTGGACATGGACTGGTTCAAGGCCCTGCTGGGAGGCTTCCTGGCACTGTGGTGCCCGGTGATGCTGATGGCCCGTTCGCTGCCGCCGATCACCACGGGCGGGCGCATCGGCGACACCGTGGCGGGCATGGCCGGTGGCGTGCTCAGCGGCATCGGCGGCTTCGCAGGTCCCGTGCCCACGTTGTGGAGCACGCTGCGTGGTTTCGGCAAGGAGGAGCAGCGCGCGGTCATCCAGAACTTCAACCTGGCGATGCTGTCGGTCACCATGGCCACCTACGTCGGCAGTGGCCTGGTTACCCGGCAGATGTTGCCGTACTTCGCTGTCGTCGCCCCGGCCATGCTGGTTCCGGCGCTGCTGGGGGCGCGGGTCTACATCGGCATCAGCGAGGCGCGGTTCCGCCAGATCGTATTGAGCCTGCTGACGCTGTCGGGCATCGCGCTGCTCGCCTCGTCGCTGCCGGCCCTGTTGGCGCGCCCGGTTGCCGGCTGAGATTCAGGCCGGCCGGAACATGCGGAAACGCTGCTCGGCACTGACGCGGAAATAGTCGGCCGGTCCACCGCCGCGCAGGATCGGGTCGGCGGCTGCAGTGTCGTAGATGCCATCGACCAGCAGTCGTGCCTCGATATGTACGGCGACCACCTCGCCAAGCACCAGCCAGCCGTTGGTGTCCTGTCCGGCGGCATCGCGCAGGCGGACGATCTGGGTGCAGCGGCATTCCATGCTGACCGGGCTTTCTGCAACACGCGGCGGCTTGACCTGCCCGGAAGCCAACGGCGTCAAGCCGGCCAGCGTGAACTCGTCGACGTCCGGCGCGACCGCCCGGCAGCTCTCATTCATGGCTTCGGCCAGGTCGAAAGTGGCCAGGTTCCAGACGAACTCGCCCGTCGCTTCGATGTTGTGCAGCGAGTCCTTGCGGCCCTGGCTGGAGAAACCAATGATCGGCGGCGTGTAGTTGAAGGCGTTGAAGAAGCTGTAGGGCGCCAGGTTCAACGCGCCGTCGGCAGCGCAGCTGGAAATCCAGCCGATCGGGCGGGGGCCGATGATGGCGTTGAACGGGTCATGCGGCAGGCGATGGCCGTCAGCGGGGCGATAGCTGTGGAAGAGGGCAGGCATGGCGGGGTCGAAAGGGGGAGGGGAACAGAAAGGGCGCCACGGAGGCGCCCTTTGTCGTTTTCAGCCTGACCGGAATCAGCGCTGCTGGATCTTTGACAGCAGGCGGAGGAACTCGACGTACAGCCAGACCAGGGTCACCATCAGGCCGAATGCGCCATACCACTCCATGTACTTGGGCGCGCGCTGGGCCACACCGCTCTCAATGAAATCGAAATCCAGCACCAGGTTCAGCGCGGCGACCACGACCACGAACAGGCTGAAGGCGATGCCCCAGCCGCTGGAGGAGTGGATCAGCGGGACTTCGATGTTGAAGAACGACAGCACGAACGACGCCAGGTAGAGCAGGGCGATGCCACCGGTGGCGGCGACCACGCCGAGCTTGAAATTCTCGGTGGCCTTGATGACGCCGGTGCGGTAGGCCACCAGCAGGGCAGCCAGCGTGCCGAAGGTCAGCAGCACGGCCTGGAATACGATGCCCGGGAACCGCAGCTCGAACACGGCGGAAATGGCGCCGAGGAACAGGCCTTCCACCAGCGCGTACAGCGGTGCGGTGACCGGCGACCATTGCTTCTTGAACACGGTGACCAGCGCCAGCACCAGGCCGCCGATCGCGCCGCCCATGGCATACAGCTTGGCGGCCGGCAGCACCTGGCCGAAGGCCACGGTCTGGTTCCAGGCGAAGGCTGCGGTCAGCACGGTCAGCAGCAACAGGATGCCGGTCTTGTTGACGGTGCCGTTGAGGGTCATCGCCTGGTCGGGGCGGGTCACCACCGAGCCGTTGGCGAGGTCGAGGAAAGTCGACTCGGAAAGAGCCGGGTTGCCGCTGCGCATGCGCGTTCTCCGTGCGAATGAGGGATCAGGAAGGCCATCCGGCCGACGATGTCGAGCATAGCCGATGGCCACTGGCACTGCCGTGACCGCGCGCCCGGGACAGATCGCTGCGTTGACAGTTCGCCGCGTGCTTGGCGACAATGACCAACTCCCCGGGCCTGGCTCGAGGGGATTGCAAGACCGGGGTATAGCGCAGTCTGGTAGCGCGCCTGCTTTGGGAGCAGGATGTCGGGGGTTCGAATCCCTCTACCCCGACCAATCCCACGCCACGTCGGATTGGACGCCGTTCCGGTTCGGGCGCCCGTAGCTCAACTGGATAGAGCACCGGCCTTCTAAGCCGGCGGTTACAGGTTCGATTCCTGTCGGGCGCGCCATTGGCGAGGCACCGGGACCGCGTCGGCGGATGTGAAGAAAGGCTTGCAAAAGCGTGAGGACTCCACCAGAATATCGGACTCGCTTCGGCGGCCCGAACTTCGGTGACGGTCTCCAGGCAAGGCTTCAAAGCTCCAGCGCCAGCAGCATTGGCGATGAAGCGAATGTTTCAGTGGTGGCTGTAGCTCAGTTGGTTAGAGTACCGGATTGTGATTCCGGTGGTCGGGGGTTCGAATCCCCTCAGCCACCCCACTGATTCAACCGCATCGGCACAGCCGACACGGTGTTGCAATAAACAGAATGCACGCTATAATGTGCGTCTGAGTTTCACGGGCCGTTAGCTCAGTTGGTAGAGCAGTTGACTCTTAATCAATAGGTCCAAGGTTCGAATCCTTGACGGCCCACCAAGACAGAAGCCACCTGGTACGCCAGGTGGCTTTTTTCTTGCCTGCAGGCCGCGCAAAGAGCATGCGAAGCACCTTGGGTCGTGGCACGCATGCATCGATCAACGATGTTGAAAAAAAGCTTGCACCCCGTGTGCGCATCAGGTCATAATTCGCGCCCCGATTTCGGGCTGTTAGCTCAGTTGGTAGAGCAGTTGACTCTTAATCAATAGGTCCAAGGTTCGAATCCTTGACAGCCCACCAGACGAAAGCCACTTGGTCCTCCAGGTGGCTTTTTTCTTGGGTGTTCAGCGGCTGCCGGACGGCTCTGCGAGTGTGCCGATGGACACCAGGCGCCTTCCTGCTTCATGCACCAGCAACGGCAGGGCCCAGCTCAGCACCAGCAGGCTCGGCACCATCACCAGGGGCGATGCCAGCTGCATGAGCGCAGGCACCAGCAGCGACAGGCGGAACACCGCGGGTGACAGCGTCACCAGGTAGCTGCGCAGCATCCATCGCCGGTGCTGCTCGACGTCGCCACGCCGGATGCTGCGATAGCCGCAGAATGACGTGACCAACCACGCCAGGCCGGTCGCAGCGAACGCCATTTTCAGTGCCAGCCAGCCCTGGGTGGTGGCGATCAGGCCGGCGACAGCGGCGCTCCCCAGCAGGATGCCGGCCAGGTAGATCCGTCCCAGCCAGCGATGCAGCCGGGGACGGTGTCGCCGCAGGGGACCGATGAACTGCGTGGCGCCAGCCAGCATGGCCAGGCTGCCGCCGGCGACATGCAGCCACAGCCAGTTGCGACGCTCCCAGAACATGCCATAGGCCTCGGCGCTGACCTGCCCGTAGCGCTGTGCGGTGACCCACAGGAAGTGCAGCGCGACTGCAAGACCGAGCAGCCAGACGAGTGTGGACCAGCCGGGCATCCGGGCCTGCAGGGGCGTGCGGAGTGGGGTGCGTTCCATCGGGGCAGACCGGGTGGCGGCAACGGCACGAGTCTACGCGCACGTGCCGGCGCCTGCGCGTGGGTGCCTGGACTACGTATTCAGGTTTGTCACGCCTTCCGCTTTGTGCACCCGCCTGCGACAATGACGGCCTGTGCCGGCCACGCGAAAGTGGCGGAATTGGTAGACGCCCTGGATTTAGGTTCCAGTGCCGCAAGGCGTGGGGGTTCGAGTCCCCCCTTTCGCACCAGTGCCGGCCTGCCTCCGCCCCCGCCGGGCGTTCCCGAGGCGCTTGCCCGGCCTGCGCTGGCAGTGCACGCCGAATTGGGCGAAACTAAAGGGCTGCGGCAAGCAGGCGCGTCCCGGACGCCGTCACCTTACAACCGTTTCATCCATCATCGAGCCGGAGGCCAGAGCGCCACCGGTGGCAGGAGTCAACATGCAAGCTTCGATCGAATCCATCGGCAACCTGGAACGCCGCCTGAGCTTCTCGCTGCCGGAAGACCGTCTGCAGAGCCACATCAACGGCCGCCTGGGCGAAATCGCCCGTACCACCCGCATCAAGGGTTTCCGTCCGGGCAAGGTGCCGGCCAAGGTGATCGAGCAGCGCTTCGGCGCGCAGGTCCGTGGCGAGGCGCTGGACGGCCTGCTGCGCGAAACCTTCGACGCGGCCGTGCGCGAGCACGACCTGCGCATCGTCGGCAGCCCGCGCATCGACAAGGGCGACGAGGGTGAGTTCTCCTTCGTGGCCACCGTGGAGGTGGTGCCGGACTTCGGTGACATCGACGTCAGCAAGCTGACCGTGGTGCGCCACACCGCCGAGATCACCGACGCCGACATCGACCAGATGATCGAGAACCTGCAGAACCAGCGCCGCACCTGGGCACCGGTTGCGCGTGGCGCGCAGGATGGCGACCTGGTTGCGGTCGAAACCTGGTCCCAGGCCGGCGAAGAGCGCCTGCCGGCCGAAGGCACCGAGAAGGGTTCGATCGTGCTCGGCCAGGGCATGATGTTCGAGACCATCGAAAAGGGCCTGGTCGGCCTGGCCAAGGGCGAGGAAAAGACGCTGGACGTCGATTTCCCGGCCGACTGGCGCGTGCCGGTGCTGGCCGGCAAGACCGTGCAGGTCACCGTTAAGGTTGCCGAAGTGTCCGAGCCGGTGGTGCCGGCGGTCGATGAGGCCTTCATCAAGAGCTTCGGCGTGAAGGGCGGTGATGTCGAGCAGTTCCGCAGCGACATCCGCGCCAACCTGGAGCGCGAGCTCAAGGGCGCGCTGATGAACCGCCTGCGCCGTGAAGTGGGCGAGCAGCTGCTCGCCGCCTATTCCTCGGTGGAAATGCCGCCGCGCCTGGTCGAGAACGAAGCCCGCGCGATGCTGGCCCAGCAGGTCGAGCAGATCCGCCGCAGCGGCCGCAACCCGGGCGAGATCCCGGCCGATGCCCACGAAGGTTTCAAGGACGCCGCCGCCAAGCGCGTGCTGGTCGGCCTGCTGGTCGGCGAAGTGGCGCGCACCAACGATCTGCGCCTGGAGCCCAAGCGCCTGAACGAAACGCTGCGTCTGATCGCCTCGACCTACGAAGAGCCGGAGCAGGTCATTGAGATGTACCGCAACGACCCCCAGCTGATGTCTGGTCTGCAGAACCGTGTGATGGAAGAGCAGGTGATCGACTGGATCGCCGAGCGCGCCCAGCACACCGAAGAGAAGCTGTCGTTCCAGGACGCGATCCGCCAGTAAGTCCGGGCGGATCACCGTATGCCCCGCGCCCCTGCCGGCGCGGGGTTGTTTCCCCCCAAGATAGGTACCTCACGTAATGGACAACCGAACCAAAGCCCTGAACCTGGTTCCGATGGTGGTCGAGCAGACCAGCCGCGGCGAGCGTGCCTACGACATCTATTCGCGCCTGTTGAAGGAGCGCCTGATCTTCCTCGTGGGCCCGATCGACGATCACATGGCCAACGTGGTGGTGGCGCAGTTGCTGTTCCTGGAATCGGAGAACCCGGAGAAGGACATCAACATCTACATCAACTCGCCGGGTGGCGTGGTCACCGCCGGTATGGCGATCTACGACACCATGCAGTACATCAAGCCGAATGTGAGCACCACCTGCATCGGCCAGGCGGCCTCGATGGGTGCCCTCCTGCTGGCTGCAGGTGAAGCCGGCAAGCGCTATGCGCTGCCCAATTCGCGCGTGATGATCCACCAGCCGCTGGGGGGTTACCAGGGCCAGGCGACGGACATCGACATCCACGCGCGCGAGATCCTGACGCTGCGTTCGCGCCTGAATGAGATCCTGGCCCGCCACACCGGCCAGTCGCTGGAAACGATCGCTCGCGATACCGAGCGCGACAACTTCAAGAGTGCGGTCGAAGCGCAGGCCTACGGCCTGGTCGACCAGGTCCTGGAGCGTCGCCCGGATGAGTCGGTCCAGGCGGGTTGAGCCGCCTTCACGGGGCCAGGCAGGCCTCGTTCCTGCAGGGTCGGGCGGGACTGGTGTCCCTCCGGCCCTGTGCTATTCTCGAATCGAACCCCCGTTCAGCGGGTGGGGTAACTGGGTAAGCGAAGCATGAGCGAAGACCGCCAAGGTCGTTCCACGGACACCGGCAAGATCCTCTACTGCTCTTTCTGCGGCAAGAGCCAGCATGAAGTGCGCAAGCTGATTGCGGGTCCGAGCGTGTTCATCTGCGATGAATGCGTGGAGCTGTGCAACGACATCATCCGCGAAGAACTTGAGGAGAAGGCGCAGTCGGCGCGCAGCTCGCTGCCGAAGCCGCGCGAGATCCTCGAGGTCCTCGACCAGTACGTGATCGGCCAGAACCGCGCCAAGCGCACCCTGGCCGTGGCCGTGTACAACCATTACAAGCGCATCGAGAGCCGGCAGAAGAACGACGACGTCGAGCTGGCGAAGTCGAACATCCTGCTGGTCGGTCCGACCGGTTCGGGCAAGACCCTGCTGGCCGAAACCCTGGCCCGCCTGCTCAACGTGCCGTTCACCATGGCCGACGCCACCACGCTGACCGAAGCCGGTTACGTGGGCGAGGACGTGGAGAACATCATCCAGAAGCTGCTGCAGAAGTGCGACTACGACGTCGAGAAGGCGCAGCAGGGCATCGTCTACATCGATGAGATCGACAAGATCTCGCGCAAGAGCGAGAACCCGTCGATCACCCGCGACGTGTCCGGCGAAGGCGTACAGCAGGCCCTGCTGAAGCTGATCGAAGGTACCGTGGCCAGCGTGCCGCCGCAGGGCGGTCGCAAGCATCCGCAGCAGGAGTTCCTGCAGGTGGACACCAAGAACATCCTGTTCATCTGCGGCGGCGCGTTCGCCGGCCTGGACAAGGTGATCCAGGCCCGTTCCACCGACGTGGGCAGCATCGGCTTCGGCGCCAAGGTGAAGAGTGCCGAGCGCAAGCAGGAAGTGGGCAAGCTGCTGGCGGAAGTCGAGCCGGAAGATCTGATCAAGTTCGGCCTGATTCCCGAGTTCGTCGGCCGCCTGCCGGTGGTGGCGACCCTGGAGGAGCTGGACGAGCCGGCCCTGATCAAGATCCTGACCGAACCGAAGAACGCCATCACCAAGCAGTTCAAGAAGCTGTTCGAGATGGAGAACGTCGAACTGGAGTTCCGTCCGGACGCCCTGTCGGCCATCGCCCGCAAGGCGCTCAAGCGCAAGACCGGCGCCCGTGGCCTGCGCACCATCGTCGAATCGGTGCTGCTGGACACCATGTACGACCTGCCTTCGCAGGAAAACGTCAGCAAGGTGGTGGTGGACGAATCGGTGATCGAGCACAAGTCCGAGCCGTACCTGATCTACCAGACCCCGGCGGCCCCTGAACAGAAGGCCGCAGGCGCCGAGTGATTCTTCCAAGTTGTTGATTGGAAAGAATTTTAAAGGAATGCCTTGCATCTGAAAGCCGATGGCCCCATAACGGGGCCATCGGCTTTTTTTGTCTCCGGAAGATGTCCTCCCGGAGGCGGTTTTCCCCTTCCCTGGAGCCCCCATGGCCCGTTCCCCAAGTGAAACCCTCGACCTGCCGGTCCTGCCGCTGCGCGACGTAGTGGTGTTCCCGCACATGGTCATCCCGCTGTTCGTCGGCCGTGACAAGTCCATGCACGCGCTCGAACAGGCAATGGAGGCAGACAAGCGCATCCTGCTGCTCGCGCAGAAGTCCGCCGAGACCGACGACCCGCATGCGGCCGATCTCTACCAGGTCGGTACGCTGGCGCAGGTGCTGCAGCTGCTGAAGCTGCCCGATGGCACGATCAAGGTGCTGGTCGAAGGCCTCTCGCGCGTGCAGGTGACCCATGTCGACGAACGCAACGGTTCGCTGCACGGCCAGGCCGTGGAGATCGACGCTGCGGACGAGCGCGAGCCGCGCGAGATCGAGGCGATCGCCCGCTCGCTGATGTCGCTGTTCGAGCAGTACGTGAAAACCAACCGCAAGCTGCCGCCGGAGCTGCTGCAGACCCTGGCCGGGATCGACGAGCCTGCGCGCCTGGCCGACACCATCGCCGCCCACATCAGCGTGCGCCTGGCCGACAAGCAGCGCCTGCTGGAAACGCTGGCCGTCGGCGAGCGCCTGGAGATGCTGGTCGGCCTGGTCGACGGCGAGATCGACGTGCAGCAGATGGAAAAGCGCATCCGCGGCCGCGTGAAGTCGCAGATGGAGAAGAGCCAGCGCGAGTACTACCTCAACGAACAGATGAAGGCCATCCAGAAGGAACTGGGTGACCTCGACGACGCGCCGGGCGAGCTGGAAGAGCTGGCCCGCAAGATCGCCGAAGCGGGCATGCCGAAGGCCGTGGAAGCCAAGGCGCGCAACGAACTGAACAAGCTCAAGCAGATGTCGCCGATGTCCGCTGAGGCGGCGGTCGTGCGCAATTACCTGGAGTGGCTGCTGGGCGTGCCGTGGAAGAAGCGCACCAAGGTGCGCAAGGACCTGAAGGCTGCGCAGGACACGCTCGATGCCGACCATTACGGCCTGGAGAAGGTCAAGGAGCGCATCCTTGAATACCTGGCGGTGCAGTCGCGGGTGAAGCAGATGAAGGGCCCGATCCTGTGCCTGGTCGGACCGCCGGGCGTGGGCAAGACCTCGCTCGGCCAGTCCATCGCCAAGGCCACCAACCGCAAGTTCGTGCGCATGTCGCTGGGCGGCGTGCGTGATGAGGCCGAGATCCGTGGCCACCGTCGCACCTACGTCGGCTCCATGCCGGGCCGCATCGTGCAGAACCTCAACAAGGTCGGCAGCAAGAACCCGCTGTTCGTGCTCGACGAGATCGACAAGATGTCGATGGACTTCCGTGGCGATCCCTCTTCGGCGCTGCTGGAAGTGCTCGATCCGGAGCAGAACAACGCATTCAACGATCACTACCTGGAAGTGGACCTGGATCTGTCGGAAGTGATGTTCGTGGCCACCTCGAACTCGCTCAACATTCCGGGCCCGCTGCTGGACCGCATGGAAGTGATCCGCATCCCCGGTTACACCGAGGATGAGAAGCTCAACATCGCGACCCGCTACCTGGTGCCCAAGCAGATCAAGGCCAATGGCCTGAAGCCGGAGGAACTGGAAATCGGCAGCGATGCGATCCAGGACATCGTGCGCTACTACACCCGCGAGTCGGGCGTGCGCAATCTGGAACGCGAGATCGCCAAGATCTGCCGCAAGGTGGTGAAGGAGATCGCGCTGGCAGGCCCGCAGCCGGTGAAGGCCAGGAAGGGCGCGAAGAAGGCCAAGGCGCTGGTCACGGTGACCGGCAAGAACCTGGACAAGTACCTGGGCGTGCGCCGCTTTGATTTTGGCCGCGCGGAGGAAGAGAACGAGATCGGCCTGGTCACCGGCCTGGCCTGGACCGAAGTCGGTGGCGACCTGCTGCAGATCGAATCGACGCTGGTGCCAGGCAAGGGCCAGTTGATCCTGACCGGCCAGCTCGGCAACGTGATGAAGGAATCGGCTTCGGCGGCGTTGTCGGTCGTGCGTTCGCGCGCCGATCGTTTCGGCATCGACAGCGACTTCCTGCAGAAGCACGACGTGCACCTGCACGTTCCGGACGGCGCCACGCCGAAGGACGGCCCGAGCGCCGGCGCGGCGATGGTGACGTCCCTGGTCTCGATGCTGACCAGGGTGCCGGTGCGTGCCGATGTGGCGATGACCGGCGAAATCACGCTGCGTGGGCGGGTCACCGCCATCGGTGGACTGAAGGAGAAGCTGCTGGCTGCCCTGCGTGGCGGTATCCGCACGGTCATCATTCCCGAAGAGAACCGCAAGGATCTGGCCGACATCCCGGCCAACGTCACCCGTGATCTGAAGATCGTGCCGGTGAAGTACATCGAAGAAGTGCTTGATCTGGCGTTGGAGCGTCCGCTGGCACCGAAGAAGGCGCGCAAGAGTGCGCAGCGCGTCACGGTACGTAGCAAGGCGAAACCGAGTGGAAACGCGCGCGTCAAGCACTGACGCGCGTTGCCGAATGGCCCGAAACCCGCGTCGTTGCTGGCTTTCCAGCTTGCGTGGGGGTAGGGCCACTGGTATAAAAGCAGCACTCGCAAATGAGTGATCGCTGTTGGCGATCTCTGAATCGGCGAACCGTTTCCACATGGCGATCGCGCGCAGATGGCGTGCGGTTGCTTCCCTGTCGAATCCGCGGAACCCACCGCCAAAGGAGTTGTAGAGAATGAACAAGACCGAATTGATCGACGCCGTTGCTGAAGCTGCCGACCTGACCAAGGCCGAGTCCAGCCGCGCTGTCGATGCCGTCGTTGCTGCCATCACCAAGGCGCTGAAGGACGGCGATGCGGTCACCCTGGTTGGCTTCGGTACCTTCCAGGTCCGCGACCGTGCAGCCCGCACCGGCCGCAACCCGAAGACCGGCGACACCATCAAGATCGCTGCTTCGAAGAATCCGTCCTTCAAGGCTGGCAAGGCCCTTAAGGATGCTGTAAACTAAGCGGCTCGCTGGGGTGCTTAGCTCAGCGGTAGAGCGTCTCCTTTACACGGAGAGGGTCGGGGGTTCGAAACCCTCAGCACCCACCACAGCACCGCGGTAAAAGTTTGAGTGTGGAGCGGTAGTTCAGCTGGTTAGAATGCTGGCCTGTCACGCCGGAGGTCGCGGGTTCGAGTCCCGTCCGCTCCGCCACTTCAACGAGGCCTCCGGCCAAAAGCTGGAGGCTTTGTTTTCTCCCTGCTCCTGATCGGGAAGAGAACACAAGCAGTACAACGCGGAGCGGTAGTTCAGCTGGTTAGAATGCTGGCCTGTCACGCCGGAGGTCGCGGGTTCGAGTCCCGTCCGCTCCGCCATTACATCGAGGCCCCCGGCCCAAAGCTGGGGGCCTTGTCTTCTCGCCGGCCTGTCCGGGACGAAGGCAGAAGGGTTGTCGCAAGCACGGAGCGGTAGTTCAGCTGGTTAGAATGCTGGCCTGTCACGCCGGAGGTCGCGGGTTCGAGTCCCGTCCGCTCCGCCATTGCGAAGTTCTTAAGTCCCCGTGAAAAAACTTTGAAAAAAGTGTTCATCGGGCTGGGTTTCCAGGGTGTCTTCGGATATACTGGGCGCCTGCAAAGTTTCAAGCGCGGAGCGGTAGTTCAGCTGGTTAGAATGCTGGCCTGTCACGCCGGAGGTCGCGGGTTCGAGTCCCGTCCGCTCCGCCAACTTTCAAAAGCCCTCGGCGAATGCCGGGGGCTTTTTCTTTGCGCGCATGTCGCCCTTGGCGTTTTTGGTCCCTGCGACGAAGCGGGTTACACTGCCGGGCTCGCCAATCAGGCCTTGTGATTCCTCACCATGCTGCAGAAACTCCGCGACAAGACCTCAGGCTGGATCGTCACCGTGATCCTGGGGCTGCTGATGATTCCGTTCCTGTTCGTGATCGACAACAGCTACCTGGGTGGCGTTGGCGCACAGAACGTGGCCAAGGTTTCCGCACCGCCGACCTGGTGGCGTTCCGCGCCGTCGTGGTGGCCGGTACGCATGCTGTGGCAGCACCATGAGATCAGCGCGCAGGATTTCCGCACCCGTTTCGAGCAGGAGCGCATGCGTGAGCGCCAGCAGCAGGGCGAGAACTTCGACCCGCGCGCGTTCGAAAGCACCGAGAACAAGCTGGCGGTCCTGGATCAGCTGATCGACGAGCAGGTTGTGCGCCTGGTCGGCGAGCAGGCAGGTGTGGTGATTGGCGATGGCGCCGTGCGCGAGTACATCACGTCCATGCCGGCGTTCCAGGGGCCGGATGGCAAGTTCAACGAGAACAGCTACCGCCTGGCGCTGGCCGGCGGCAATCCTCCGCGTACCCCGACCCAGTTCCAGGAACTGGTGCGCGAGAGCCTGCAGCAGTCGGTGATTCCGGCCGGACTGCAGAACTCCGGTTTTGTCACCCAGGCCGAGACCGAACGCCTGTTGAAGCTGCTGGGCGAAACCCGTGATGTCGAGCTGGCTGCGCTGCCGCCGGTGCCGGCTGACACGGCCCCGGTGACCGATGCGCAGATCAAGCAGTGGTACGACAGCCATGGCAAGGATTTCCGCCAGGCCGAAACCGTTTCGCTGGAGTATGTCGAGGTCAACGGTGCCAACCTGCCGGCGCCGACGCCGGCCGACGAAGCCACCCTGCGCAAGCGCTATGAGGAAGAGAAGGCCAAGTTCACCTCTCCCGAGCAGCGCCAGGCCGCCCACATCCTGATTACCGGCGACGGTGCTGAGGCCAAGGCGAACAAGCTGGCGGCCGAGGCAAAGGCGGCCGGTGCCGACTTCGCAGCCCTGGCCAAGGCCAACTCCGAGGATCCAGGCTCCAAGGACCAGGGCGGTGACCTGGGCTGGGTGGAGCGTGGCGCGATGGTCAAGCCGTTTGAAGACGCCCTGTTCGCGGCCAAGGCCGGCGACGTGATCGGTCCGGTCAAGACCGAATACGGATACCACATCATCAAGGTGGCCGCGGTACGCGGCGGCGAAGGCAAGTCGTTCGAGGACGTGCGCGATACGCTGGCCGCCGAACAGCTCAAGGCCGATGGCGAGCGCGGTTTCAACGAGCTGGCCGGCCGTTTGGTCGATGCCATCAACAAGAGCCCGAGCGACCTGGCTGCCGCAGCCAAGGAAGTGGGGCTGCCGCTGCAGACCCTGGGACCGATCACCCGCGCTACCGCCAGCGGCATCGCCAGCGACCCGGCCGTGCTGCGCGCCGCGTTCTCGGACGTGCTGGTGCAGGACGGGACCGCCAGCGATCCGATCGCCCTGGGAGGCGCCACCAACCACAGCGTCGTGATCCGCGTCGCGGCCCACACGCCGGAGCAGGCGTTGCCGCTGGAGAAGGCCCGCGAGCAGGTGATCGCCGCGATTCGTGCCGACCGCCAGCGCCAGGCCAGCGACAAGGCGGCCGAAGCGCTGCTGGCCAAGTTGAAGGGCGGTGCCACCCTGCAGTCGCTGGCTGCCAGCGAAAAGCTGCAGCTGAGCCCGATGCCGGGCCTGCCGCGTGGCCAGCCGGTGCCGACCCCGGAAATCAACAGCGCGATCTTCAGCGCGCCGGTACCCACCGCAGGCAAGCCGACCTACGGCAAGGTCGACGTCAACGGCCGTGCGCTGGTGTTCGCGGTGAACAAGGTCAATCCGGGCGACATCAAGGAAGTGACCGCCGAGCAGCAGAAGCAGCTGAAGGAACAGTTGAGCCAGATCGACGGCATGGCCGCAGCCAAGGCCTACATCGACGCGATGCGCAAGAAGTTCGTGGTGCAGACCACCGAAGCGAATCTGTAAGCCCACGGCGGGCAGAACGGAAAGGCCCGGCATTGCCGGGCCTTTTTCGTGGGCGGGTGCCCGGTAGCAGGAGGATCGCGCGGCGCTGCTGTGCGCCGGTCAGTCTTCCAGGCGAAGCACCGCGCCCGGCTTGAGCACGCTGCTGCCACTCAGGCCATTCAGCGACAGCAGCGCCTTGACCGGCATGCCGTAGCGACGGGCAATGGTCCAGGCCGACTCGCCGTTGCGCACCGTATGCCGACGGCTGCGCGGACGGTCGACAGCGGCGGCGACGGTGCGGGCAACCTGCGGCGCTGGCGAGGCAGCGGGGGCAGAGGTGGACGAAACCGAGGCCGCCAGCGCCGTCGTGCTGTCCACTACGTCGGCGGTCGCCGCTGCGACAGGGGCCAGCACCCGGGTGGTGCCCGTGGGGCGGCCACCGGCGGCCAGGGCGGGATTCAGGCGGGCGATGCGTGCCGGGTCCAGTGAGCGCTGGGCGGCCCACTGCTGGACGCTGGTGCCGGCCGGCAGGGCATGATCCTTCAGCACCGGCACGGTGCGGTCCAGCGAGGCCATGACGCCCGGCTGTTCTTCCACGTCTTCCAGCACGCAGGCCAGGGCGTGAAGCTTCTCGACGTAGGCATAGGTGACCGGCGACAGGCCGGGCAGGGCCGATGGCGTGGCGTTCTGCGCATTCATGCCCGCCTTGCGCAGCGCCTGCAGCACGCGATATTCGCCAGCGTTGTAGGCCATGGTGGCCAGCCGCCAGTCGCCGCCGAACATGCCGTGCAGGGTTTTCAGGTAACGCATCGCGGCCTGGGTCGAATCCACCGCCGACAGGCGGCCGTCGTAGCCGTTGGCCATCGGCACGCGATGGTTGCGGGCGGTGGTGGCGATGAACTGCCACAACCCGGTCGGTCCGCTGCCATTGCGGGCATTGGGCCGGTAGCCGCTTTCCACGAAGGGAATCAGCGCGAATTCGGTCGGCAGGTTGGCCTTGCGCAGTTCTTCGACCACATAGCCGAACAGGACCAGTGCATCGTCATCCTGGTTGGCCAGGCGCGAAGGGGCGTGCGCGAACTGCTTCTGCCAGCGCGGGCTGGTGGCCTCGGCGTCGCAGGTGGGCTCAGCCAGGCCATCGCGGAAGCTGGAGAAGATCTCCTGGCCATTGCGCACCGATGCAGGTGGCAGCGAAGAGGCATCCAAGGGCAACGCAGCAGCGGCGGTGAGATTCTGGCCGATGCCAGCGCCCAGCGACTGCGCGCCTGCGGTTCCAGCCAGCCCCAGAGCGATGCCCAGGGCCAGCGGCAGACTTCGGCGCATCATGCGCGGAAGCCGTCTTTCCAATGCCGGAGACCGGCCATGACATCGACATCGTCAACGACGTCGCGCCCCAGGTGCGCCGACACCGCCGCGCGGATCGGCGCGGTGTGCACACGCAGGAACGGATTGCAGTCCAGTTCGTTGGCCAGGGTTACCGGCAGGGTGGAACGGTCATCGCGGCGCATGGCCAAAGCCTCCTCTTGGCGCTGCCGCAGGGCAGCGTTGGCGGGGTCGACATGCCGCGCGAAGACGGCATTTGACACGGTGTACTCATGGGCACAACAAAGCAGCAGTCGTGCAGGCAAGGTACCCAGCGTGCGCATCGATGCCAGCAGCTGGGACGGCGTACCTTCGAACAGGCGTCCACAGCCCAGGCTGAACAACGAATCTCCGCTGAAAAGATGTTCAGCAGTGTGAAACGCGATGTGGCTGCGGGTATGCCCGGGCACGGATAGTACGTGGAACGTCCGGCCCAGTGCCTGAACGCGTTCACCTTCGCCGACGCGTTCGGTGGCGGTGGTGATGCGTTCCTCCATCGGTGCGACCACCCGCGCGCCGGGAAAACGGGCACGCAGGGCCGGCACGCCACCGATGTGGTCGTCGTGATGGTGGGTCAGCAGGATGGTATCCACGCGCAGGCCCTGTTCGGCCAGCGCGAGCACCGGCGCGGCATCACCGGGATCGACGACGATGGCAGCGCCTTCATCATCGATCAGCACCCAGATGTAGTTGTCCGCAAATGCGGGCAGGGCAGTCAGTCGCATAGAATTGGACCATGCCCGCGCTGCAGAGCACCCGTCAAGCGAGCCTGGCCCCGTGGTTCGACAGCGAGCCGGCGGCGGCCCTGCGCGTGCTGGAGCGGCAACTGCTGTTGCCACAGCTGTCGGTGCTGCCCGCACAGCCCTGGATGTGGATCGCGCCGAGCGCTGCCTGGCTGGAAGATGCGCAGCCGGGCGGGCGCGGCCTGCGCCTGTACCGCGATGGCGGCCGCTATGCCGGCGATGCGTGCTGCGGTCTGCCGCTGCCGCTGGCCACCGAAAGCGTCAATGCCATCGTGCTGCAGCACGTGACGGCCGCTGATGCCGACCAGCTGCTTGACGAGTGCGAGCGGGTGCTGATGCCCGGCGGCCATCTGTGGTTGAGCAGCCTTAATCCGTTCAGTCCGTTCCGCACCCACTGGCGCCAGCATGGCCTGACGGTGCGTACGCCGCAGCGGATCCGCCAGCTGCTGGGTCGTCACGGGCTGGACTGCGACGACATGCGCTACCTGGGCCCGCTCTGGCAGGGCGCCGGCAGTCGTGGCCGCGGGGGTTGGGCCCCGCTGCGCGCGGCCTGCCTGTTCCATGCCGAAAAACGTACGTTGGCCCTGCCCGGGCCGACACCGCTGCCGGTGCGCTGGCATGGCACCGTTGCTACCTGATTCTGGAGCTGTATTGAAAACCATCGAAATCCATACCGACGGATCCTGCCTCGGCAATCCCGGTCCCGGCGGCTGGGCCGCGTTGCTGCGCTACAAGGACCACGAGCGTGAACTGAGCGGCGGCGAAGCGCATACCACCAACAACCGGATGGAACTGATGGCGGCCATTTCCGGCCTGGAGGCGCTGACCGAGCCCTGCAACATCGTGCTGTTCACCGACTCCCAGTATGTGCGGCAGGGCCTGACCCAATGGATGCCGGGCTGGATCCGCAAGAACTGGAAGACCGCCGGAGGTGATCCGGTGAAGAACCGCGAGCTGTGGGAGCGGCTGCATGCGGCCACGCTGCGGCACCAGATCGACTGGCGCTGGGTGAAGGGGCATTCCGGCGATCCGGACAATGAACGCGTCGATACGCTGGCGCGCAATGCCGCCATCCAGATCCGCGATGCCAGCCCGGTAAACTGAGCCCATGCGTCAGATCATCCTCGATACCGAAACCACCGGCCTGGAGTGGAAGAAGGGCAACCGCATCGTCGAAATCGGCTGCGTGGAGCTGTTCAAGCGTCGCCCCACCGGCAACAACTATCACCAGTACATCAAGCCGGACTGTGAGTTCGAACAGGGCGCGCAGGAGGTCACCGGCCTGACCCTGGACTTCCTGGCCGACAAGCCCGAGTTCGCGCAGATCGCCGATGAGTTCCTGGCGTTCATCGACGGCGCCGAGCTGATCATCCACAACGCGGCATTCGACCTGGGCTTCCTCGACAACGAGTTGTCCCTGCTGGGGCCGCAGTACGGGAAGATCACCGATCGCTGCACCGTGATCGACACCCTGGCGATGGCGCGCGAGCGTTTCCCGGGCCAGCGCAACTCGCTGGATGCGCTGTGCAAGCGGCTGGGCGTGGACAATTCGCACCGTGCACTGCACGGCGGCCTGCTCGATGCGCAGATCCTGGGCGATGTCTACATCGCGCTGACGTCAGGGCAGGAAGAGATCGGCTTCGGTCTGGGCGAGGACGAGGCCGGCGCGGGTGGCGCGGTGCTGCAGGCGTTCGATGCTGCCAAGCTGCTGCCGCGTCCGCGCGTGGTCGCCACCGCATCGGAACGTGAAGCGCACGCCGCGCGACTGGAACGCCTGCGCAAGAAGGCCGGTCATGCGCTGTGGGACGGCCCGAAGGTGGAAGAGCCCGCCAGCGCGTAGACCCTCGGCGCAGGGTGCGCGTGCGGTCCGCTGGCTCAGTGGCAGCGGACCAGGATCACGCTGATGTTGTCGCGGCCGCCGCCATCAAGCGCGGCGGCGACGAGCGTATCCACGCATTCCTGTGCGCTGGCGTCGTCGAAGGCCAGCGTGCGGGCGATGCCACGATCATCGACCTCCTCGGTCAGGCCATCGCTGCACAGCAGCAGCTGCATGCCGGGACGAAGTTCGCCACGGGTGGTGGCCACGTTCAGGTGCGCCGGATCGGTCACGCCCAGCGCCTGGGTGACCACATTGCGGTGCGGATGCGCGCGCGCCTGCTCTGCGGTCAGGTTGCCCTGCGTGACCAGTTCCTGCACCACGCTGTGATCCTGGCTGAGCTGGGCCAGCTGGCCGTCGCGCCACAGGTAGGCCCGGCTGTCACCGACCCAGGCCACTTCGTAGCGATTGCCCTGCACGCGCGCGGCGACCACGGTGGTGCCCATCGGCAGCGTATCGTTGCGTCGCCGCGAAGCGCGGATGATCTCTTCGTCGGCCGTGCGGATGGCCTGCTCCAGCGACGCGCCGCGGCGGATCTCGCGGACGATGGCTTCGCGCGCCAGCGCGCTGGCGACCTCGCCGCAGGCGTGCCCGCCCATGCCATCGGCCACCAGCCACACGCCCAGCTCGCTGTCACCGTAATAGGTGTCCTCGTTGAGCTCGCGGCGCAGGCCGGGATGGGTGAGATGTCCGAATTCGATCATGGTGTGCGGGGCGGAGTAGCGCGGGGGAGAGGGCATCATCACGGCGTGACCGGCATCCGGCAAGGCATGGCGGCAGGAAAATTGCGCTGCAGGCCCCAGGAGACTTGTCGGCAGCCTCACTTCCTCGTATGATGCGCGTCCCCGGTTCGCCGGGGACCACCCGGAGAGGTGGCAGAGTGGTTGAATGTACCTGACTCGAAATCAGGCAGGCGTTTATAGCGCCTCGGGGGTTCGAATCCCCCCCTCTCCGCCAAATGAAGAAGAAAGCCGCCCCCCGGGCGGCTTTTTTCGTTGTCCGGCTGGCCGCGCGCGTTGCGGGGCGGCAATGGATCTCCCCTCGGGGTGCTGCGGGTTAACATGTACGCATCACCTGCTGGAGCTCCCCCATGACTGCTGAAATCCTCGTTCCCGTGTCCTTTGGCGAACTGCTCGACAAGATTTCGATCCTGCAGATCAAGTCCGAGCGGATCAGCGACGAGGGCAAGCTGGCCAACGTGCGCAAGGAGCTGTCGGCGCTGGAGCAGACCTGGATGGCGCACCCGGCCGCGGTCAAGGACATCGCCAAGCTGCGCGGTGAACTCAAGGCCGTCAACGAGCAGTTGTGGGACATCGAGGACGACATCCGCCTGAAGGAGAAGGCGCAGGCGTTCGACCAGGGCTTCATCGACCTTGCACGCAGTGTGTATCTGCGCAATGACGAGCGCGCTCGCATCAAGAAGGCGATCAACCTGGCACTGGGCTCTGCCTACGTGGAAGAGAAGTCGTACCAGGATTACGCACAGCGCGGGTGAGATGGATCCGCCGGGCGTGGCCCGGCGCTACCGATGATCCATCGACTCAGGTGAGGTGGTCGGTCACGTAACGTTCGAAGGCGGCGATGCCGTCCTCGACCGTGATCAGTTCCATCACATCATCGAACTCGATCTTGGTGCCCCACTTGAGGTCGGCGGCCTGCTTGCCGAGATACTTGCGTGCGGCGTCGTCATAGCGGTCCACGCAGTAGCGGCGATCCGAATACGGGCCGCTGCGGTGCGGGTTGCTGGCCGCGTGCAGGCCCAGCACCTTCGCTCCCATGGCATTGGCGATATGCATCGGTCCCGAATCGGGTGTCATCACCAGATTGGCGCGTGCCAGCAGCGCAGGCAGCTGCTTGAGCGTGTCCTTGCCGACCAGGTCCAGTGCCGGCGTGTGCAGCTGGGCCTGGATCGCGTCGGCCATGCTGCGTTCCAGTTCACTGCGCCCACCGCACAGCACCACCTGCCAGCCGCGCTGCGTGGCATGGTTGGCGACGGCCGCGTAGCGGTCGGCGTACCAGTTGCGGCGGACGTGGCTGGAGCAGGGCGAAATCATCAGTACCGGCCGGCCATCATCCTGCCACTGCGCCGCGGCCCACTCGAAGGCGGACTGCGGCACGGCCAGGTCCCAGCTCACGTCGGTCTGGCGCAGGCCCAGCGGCTCGCAGAAGCTGCCGATCGCGTCCAGCACGTGGATGCCGGGGCGGTCCGGAATGCGTTCGTTGATGAACAACCCATGCAGATCCTTCGAGCGGCTGCGGTCGTATCCGATGCGGCGTTCGGCCGGGATGAACGCCGACAGCAGGTTCGCGCGGAAGGCCACCTGCATCTGCAGCAGCGCCTCGAAGCGCCCCGGTGGCAGCTGCTTGCGCAGCTCCTTGACGCCGGCCATGCCGCTCTTCTTGTCGTAGGCGTGGAAGGTTACGCCCGGCAGACCCTCGAGCAGCTTCTGCCCTGCCTTGTCGATGATCCAGTGGATCGGCGTGTCCGGGCGCGCGGCCTGCAGCGTACGCACCAGGGGCACCACGTGGGTGACATCGCCGAGTGCGGACAGGCGCAGAAGGCACAAGGATGAGGACGCTGATGCCATGTGTTGTTAGACTCAAAGAAATGGTCGCATTCGACGCCAATGAAGCGCTGACGCCATGCCGCGAGGGTCGCGGCATCGGGGCCATTCTGTTCGACCGCGAGCGCCTGCGGCAAGCCGACATCGGCCTGTTCTCTCCCCAGCACTGGGGCAGCCGGGCCCGGCCGGTGGGCGAAGGGGGACGTGGCAGCGCCTGGTTCGTCGACGCGCCGTTCGGCCCCAGCGTGCTGCGCCACTATCTGCGCGGTGGCCTGGTGGCCAGGATCAGCCACGACCAGTACCTGTGGCGGGGCGCCGACCGGACCCGCAGTTTTGCCGAGTTCCGGCTGATGCGGGCCCTGCGCGCGCTGAAGCTGCCGGTTCCCCGGCCGGTGGCGGCTTTCTACATGCGGCAGGGCATGCGCTACCGGGCGGCGATCCTGATGGAACGGATCGAAGGGGTGCGTTCGCTGGCCGACCGCGCGCTGGTTGCCGGACGTGGCGCGCCGTGGGAAGAGACCGGTCGGCTGATCGCCCGCTTCCACCGTGCCGGCCTGGACCATGCCGACCTCAACGCGCACAACATCCTGTTCGACAGCAACGGCCATGGCTGGCTGATCGACTTCGATCGTGGCGTCATCCGCATTCCGGCCACCGCCTGGCGGGAGCGCAACCTCAAGCGCCTGCTGCGCTCGTTGATCAAGCTGCGCGGCGAGCGCAGCGTAGAGGACGTGCAGAAGGACTACGCGCGGCTGCGCCGCGCCTATGACATGGCCTGGAACCGGGGCACCTGATGGACTGGTCGTTGCGTTTCCTCGGCGTCGGCAATGCGTCGGCGGTCGAGTTGGGATCACCGATGTCGGTGATCGAGCGCGAAGGTCGGCCGTGGTTGACGATCGACTGTGGCGGGGAAGGCCTGACCGCCTTCAAGGCGCACTACGGCCACATGCCGCAGGCGCTGTTCATCACGCATGTCCACCTGGACCATGTGGCCGGTTTCGAGCGGCTGTTCGTGGATACCTACTTCAACGCGCAGCGGCGTGGGAAGGTGCGCCTGTATGTGCCGGCCACCGTGGTGCCGCTGCTGCACAGGCGCATCGGCGATTACCCCAATGTGCTGGCCGAGGGCGGTGCCAATTTCTGGGATGCGTTCCAGTTGGTCGTGGTCGGCGACGCGTTCTGGCATGAAGGCGTGCGCCTGGAAGTATTCCCGGCACGCCACCACTGGCCGGAGACCGCCTATGGGCTGCGCCTGCAGGGCGCGCTGACCTGGAGCGGTGATACCCGGCCGATCCCGGAGATGCTGGCGCGGTACGCCAGTGACAACGAGCTGATCGCCCACGACTGCGGCCTGCACGGCAATCCATCGCATACCGGGGTCGATGATCTGGAGCGCGAGTACAGCGCTGAGCTGCAGGCGCGGATGATGCTGTACCACTACGCCAGCGTGGCCGATGGTGCTGCGCTGGCCGCGCGCGGACACCGCGTGGCACAGCCGGGCCAGTGCGTGCCGCTGGCGACCCCGACCGCGCCGCACGTGCTGGCGCAGGATCCGCCGTGAATACCTCTGGCCAGCCTGCCGACGCGGCGCTGGCGGCCGAGCTGGAACATCTGGAACGCGCGCTGCACATCCCGCAGGTGCGCGGTGATCGCGCGCGGCTGTCGGAACTGCTGGATGAGGATTTCAGCGAGATCGGCAGCTCCGGCCAGTGCTATGGCCGTGCGGCTGCGCTGGCGGAGATTCCGCTGGAGCGGGCGCAGGTGCAGATCGAATCGGAGCAGTACGCGGTCTCGTTGCTGGCACCAGACCTGGCCCAAGTGCGTTATCGCAGCCGCTACCACCTGGATGGCCAGCCGCAACGCTGGGTGCTGCGCAGTTCGTTGTGGCGCAGGCATGGGCAGGGATGGCGGGTGGTATTCCATCAAGGGACGCCCGAAGCACGGTAGCGCCGGGCCACGCCCGGCGAGGGGGCCAACCAGGGTTGACCTCTTACCAGAGCGCGGCACTGCCAGAAAGGCGATGGCCCCGCCGGCTGACCTCGGCGCCCGCGTCGATCGATACCGTTGCTGCCTTCCGGCCCTGGCGGGGTTTTCGACCTAGCGTCGCGAGGGGCCGACGGGGCCACCATAGAGACGTTGGCCGCCCGGAGGCGGCCTGTTCACGGATCAGGGGAAGCAGCGCAGGGTGCGCCGGAGACCACAGCCGGACTGCACATCGGCTGGCCGATGGCAGGCGCGCATTCTAGCGCAGGCATGCGTATCGACGCCAGCGCCATGCGCTGAATCTGCTGTAACCCGCGGCGCGTATTCGCGGCCGGGCGGCGCGGGCGTTGCTAGAATCCCGGGCCAGGAGGAACGACCTCCCCCGCATCGGGAATCAATGACCAGGACGGCCTGGCCCTGCCAAGAGGAGGGCCGTCATGGCCTGGATCTATCTGTTGTTCGCTGGCCTGCTGGAAATCGTCTGGGCCGTGTCGATGAAGCAATCGGAAGGCTTCACCAGGCTCACTCCCACCCTGGTTACTCTCGCCGGCATGATCGCCAGTTTCTGGCTGCTGGCCGTGGCCATGCGCAGCTTGCCGCTGGGAACGGCTTACACGATCTGGACCGGCATCGGCGCGGTCGGTGCCTTCGTGGTCGGCATCGTGTTCCTGGGTGAACAGGTCAGCCCGATGCGGATCGGCGCGGCGGTGTTGATCGTGTCGGGGCTGGTGCTGATGAAGCTGTCCAGCAGTTGAGGCTGGGCGGAGTTTGCTGGACAACCGACTCTGGCTGCCAGACAAATAAAAAAGCCGCCCGATGGGCGGCTTTTTCATTCATCTGGCGGAGAGAGGGGGATTCGAACCCCCGAAGCGCGGTTTAGACGCTTACACACTTTCCAGGCGTGCTCCTTCAACCACTCGGACACCTCTCCGGATCCCTGCCATCGGCAAACGCCTCAGCAGGGGCGCAGATTCTAGCGGGCGGCGCGGCAGGACACAAGCACCCATTCAGGGCGCGTCGCAGGCGGAGGGGGATGGACAGGCGTGGCACAATGGAGCATCCGATGGAAGACGGTGGCCTGATGTCCTATCTCGTCCTTGCCCGCAAGTGGCGTCCGAAGCGTTTTGCCGAGCTGGTGGGCCAGGAACACGTGGTCCGTGCGCTCAGCAATGCGCTGGACAGTGGCCGGGTCCACCACGCGTTCCTGTTCACCGGTACCCGCGGTGTGGGCAAGACCACCATCGCGCGCATCTTCGCCAAGTCGCTGAACTGCGAGCAGGGCACCAGTGCCGATCCGTGCGGCCAGTGCCCGGCCTGCCTGGACATCGATGCCGGTCGCTACATCGACCTGCTGGAGATCGACGCCGCGTCCAACACCGGCGTGGATGACGTCCGCGAGGTGATCGAGAACGCGCAGTACATGCCCTCGCGCGGCAAGTACAAGGTCTACCTGATCGACGAAGTGCACATGCTCTCGAAGGCGGCGTTCAACGCGCTGCTGAAGACGCTGGAAGAGCCGCCGGAGCACGTCAAGTTCCTGCTGGCCACCACCGATCCGCAGAAGCTGCCGGTCACCGTGCTCAGCCGCTGCCTGCAGTTCAACCTCAAGCGCCTGGATGAGGACCAGATCCAGGGCCAGATGACCCGCATCCTGGCGGCCGAGGAAATCGAAGCCGACGGCAGTGCCATCGTGCAGCTGGCCAAGGCCGCCGACGGCAGTTTGCGCGACGGTCTGTCGCTACTGGACCAGGCCATCGCCTACGCCGGTGGTGCGCTGCGCGACGATGTGGTGCGCACCATGCTGGGGACCGTCGATCGCACCCAGGTGGCAGCGATGCTCGATGCCCTCGCCGAAGGTGACGGGTCGCGCCTGTTGCAGGTGGTGGCGGCACTGGCGGAATTCTCGCCCGACTGGAGTGGCGTGCTGGAGGCCTTGGCCGAAGGCCTGCATCGCATCCAGGTGCAGCAGCTGGTACCCGGTGTTGCCGCCGCGGCTGAAGGCCTGGACGCGGCAGCGTTCGCCGGGCGGCTGCGTCCGGAGGTGGTGCAGCTCTGGTATCAGATGGCCCTGAACGGCCGTCGCGACCTGTCGCTGGCGCCGAGCCCGCGCGCGGGCTTTGAAATGGCCGTGCTGCGCATGCTGGCGTTCCGCCCGGCAGCGTCGGTGCCGCCGGTGCCGCGTTCGGTGGATGCCGCCGGCGGTGCCGCCGGGGGGGCGATGCCAGGTGGTGGTGCAGGTGCTGGCAGCCAGGAAACGGCCCCGGTGGCCGCCGCTGCCGCGATCCCGGCCCGCGTGCCTGCGCAGGCTGCCCCACGCGAACCCGACACGGAGCCCGAGCCGGCGCCTGAGCCCGAACCTGATCCGACACCCGAGCCGAAGCCGGTTCCGGTCGAAGAACCGGTGTCGCCCCCGCCGGTGAAGGCCGACGGCACCCCGGCGCCGGTGGCCGTTGATGATCTTCCGCCGTGGGCCACGGACGAGGCCGAGGCACGCGACCAGGCACTGGCTGTGGATGTCGCCACGCCAGACGCGGCCATGGTCGCGCCCTGGCATGAGCCGTCGCCTCCGGTCGCTGCATCGTCCGCGCCCGAGCGTCCGTTCCGTTCCGAGGGCATCGTCATCGCTCCACCCGCGCCCGTCACCGCTGCATCGGCGGAGACGGGCGCGCGGGCTGACATCGGCGAGCTGGCGACAGCGGAAGACTGGCTGGATCTGGTCGCCAACAGCGGCCTGAGCGGGCCTTCGCGGCAGCTTGCGGCCAATGCCGCCTTCATCTCCTGCCGGCAGGGGACCTTGAAACTGGGGCTTTCGCCCGGATTTGAGTACCTGCGCTCGGAGCGCGCGCTGGCCGCTCTTGGCGAAATGCTGGAAAAGGCCTTGGGGCACGCGCTGAAGATCGTGGTCGAGACCGTGGAAACCGAACACGTTCCGGCCGAGACCCTGCACCAGCGCGCCGATCGCCAGCGCGGCGAGCGGCAACAGGTGGCAGAGGCTGTTTTCATGGACGATCCGGAAGTGCAGGTGCTGATCCAGCAACACGGCGCCCGGGTCGTTTCCGATTCCATCCGTTCTTTTGACGAGTAAGACACTATGCGCGGCAACATCGCCCAACTGATGCAGCAGGCCCAGAAGATGCAGGAGAACCTGCAGAAGGCCCAGGAAGAAATCGCCAGGATCGAAGTGACCGGCAGTGCCGGCGGTGGCATGGTCAGCGTGACGCTGACCGGTGCCAAGGAGTGCCGCAAGGTGCGCATCGACCCGTCGCTGGCCAGTGACCCGGAGATGCTGGAAGACCTGATCGCCGCGGCGTTCAACGATGCCTCCAACAAGATCGATGCCGAATCGAAGTCGAAGATGGGCTCGGCTACCGCCGGCATGCAGCTTCCGCCGGGCATGAAGCTGCCGTTCTGATCGTCGGCGCGGTGCCCGCGTTGCCGGGTGCCGCGCACACCCATAAAGCCAGAAGCTGCCGTGTCCGCACCCCTGCTTGAACAATTGATCGATGCGCTGCGGGTGCTGCCTGGCGTGGGCCAGAAGACCGCGCAGCGCATGGCCTACCACCTGCTGGAACGCGAACGCGACGGCGGCCAGCGCCTGGCCGAGGTGTTGGCGCTGGCCGTAGAGCGCATCGGCCACTGCGCGCAGTGCCGCGATTTCAGTGAAACCGAACTGTGCCCGACCTGCGCCAACGGCAGCCGCGAGCGCAGCCAGCTGTGCGTGGTGGAATCGCCCGCCGACCGCCTTGCCATCGAGAATGCCACCGGCTTCCGGGGTGTCTACTTCGTGCTGCAGGGGCGTCTGTCGCCGCTCGACGGCATCGGTCCGCGCGACCTGGGCCTGGAGCAGCTGGAGCAGCGCCTTGGCGAAGGCGAAGTGCAGGAGCTGATCATCGCCACCAGCGCCACCGTCGAGGGAGAGGCCACCGCGCATTATCTGGCGCAGCTGGCGCGGGCCCGCCAGGTCCGGCCGAGCCGGTTGGCGCAGGGGCTGCCGCTGGGGGGCGAACTGGAGTACGTGGATCGCGGCACGCTGTCGCACGCGTTCGGCACCCGCAGCGAATTCCGCGATTGACGGCCTGGCCCTTTGAAGGGCGGGGGTTGCCTACAATGCAGGCGACATTTCACCGAGGCCGACCATGAGCAACGAAACCCTTTTCAGCAGGATCATCCGTCGCGAGATTCCGGCCACCATCGTCTATGAAGACGAAGACGTGCTGGGCTTCAAGGACATCGCGCCGCAGGCGCCGGTGCACGTGCTGTTCATTCCGAAGAATGAAATCATTCCGACCCTGGACGACCTGCAGCCTTCGCAGGCGCACCTGATCGGCAAGCTGGCCCTGGCGGCGGCCGACTATGCGCGCCGCGAGGGCTTTGCCGAGCAGGGCTACCGCATCGTGATGAACTGCCGTGAGGATGCGGGGCAGACCGTGTTCCACATCCACATGCATCTGCTGGCCGGCGCGCCGCTGGGCCATTTCGGCGCGCCCGGGAAGTAAGCGCCCGCCGGCGCGATGCCGTGCAAGCAGAAGGCCGCCCGGTGGGCGGCCTTCTGCGTCATGCGTGCCGGAGGGGGGTTACCACCAGCCCCAGCGGCCGTAGCCCCAGTACGGGCCATACGGGCCCGGGCCCCAGGGGCCATAGGGGTAGGGCACGACGTCGACCTGTCGCTGCTCCGGCCACAGGTAGATCACATCGGCCGACAGCTTCGGCAGGCGATAGTCGTACTCGCCGATGCGGGTGTTCTGGTAGCCATCGATCTTGCCGATGAAGGTCACGTCACGGCCGGGCTCAAACACCGCCGGATCGTAGAAGCCGGAGCGGCAGGCGATGAAGCGGCCGTCGCTGGCATCGGACGAGGTGGTGTTCGGGCGGCCGGAGGCGTTGAGCGGGCGCGAGATCATCTGGAAGCAGGTCTCGCCCTGGCCGGGCTTGGTTTCGATGATGCGGCCGCCCCAGCGCACGGGCGTGCCGACCTGCTGGGTGGCGACTGAATCGCGCGGGGAGACCAGGCTGAACTGTCCCTGCAGCGGCTTTGGGGCCGTGGCGCAGGCCGACAGGGCCAGCGTGGCCACAGCGGTGAGAAGGAACTTGGTGTTCATGGGGAGGCTCCGGAAGTCGGGCGATGCCTGCGCAGGTCCCGCAATAATGAAGCGAGGTCGGTGCAAGTTCCAGCGTAGCGCGCGTCGGCGAAACGCTGGCTGAGTGCCAGCAGGGCCGGATCGGGCCGGCACGCATGGACGCGACGGGCCCAGAGCAGTGCCGGCTCGTGCGGTTCGCGGGCCAAGCCGAGCCGGGCGTAGCGCCGGCCCAGGCGGTGCCAGGCGCGCAGCAGCGGGTCGCGTTCGCGCTCGCCCCGGGCCAGCAGCCATGCCATCCACAGCACGGCTGCCAACGCGGCCATCACGAAGCCTGACAGCAACTGTCCCGGCGCGATGTCGTCCAGACCCAGGGGCTTGAACAGCTGCTGCTGGCGGCGCGCATCGAAGGACAGCACCAGGTCGTTCCAGCCACGGCGCAGCCAGTCGCCCATCTGCCCCAGCTGCAGCCAGCGCTGCCGCAGCGGATTGCCGGCGTCTGCCAGCAGGCGATCGTCGAGGGTGTCCAGGATGCGTTCTGGGGCGACGGCCGCCGTGGGATCGACCCGCACCCAGCCCCGTTGCGGCAGCCAGACCTCGGCCCAGGCGTGGGCATCCATCCGCCGGACAACCCAGTAGTCGCCCACCCGGTTGCGCGTGCCGCCGGCGAAGCCGGTCACCACGCGGGCCGGAATGCCTGCATTGCGCATCAGCACCACGAAGGCCGAACTGAAGTGCTCGCAGAAGCCTGCCTTGTAGCCGAACAGGAATTCATCGATGGGGTCGCGGCCGGCCACGGGCGTGTCCAGCGTGTAGGAGAAATCGGTGGTGATCCACTGCAGGGCGCGACGTACCACGGCCTCATCGTTGCTGCCCGCCTCCTGCCGCCACTGCCGGGCGAGGGTGGCGGTGCGTGGATTGAAGCCGGCCGGCAACTGCAGCGCTGCGCGTCGCAGGTAGGGGGGGAGCGCGCTGTCGAAGTGCTGCGGCGGCGCCGAGTGCAGGCGCCACCGGCTCAGCGCCGACAGCGTGCGGTCGCTGAGCAGGCTCATGTCCGCATCCAGCGTGCTGCCTTCCGGCGCACGGGTGGGCAGATCCAGTGCCACCAGCTGGCGGCGGTCGGTCGGTTCGTAGTCGATCTGGTAGTCCCAGCCGCGCGCACCGGCATCGACGATCGCGGGTGGGCGCTGCGTGCGGGCAGGGTCACGGGTCCAGCGTCGGCCATCGAAGTCGGTCAACACCGGTCCTCGCCAGTAGCGCTGGTCCGGCTCGGGTACGGCGCCGAAGAACTGCACCCGCAGCGCAGGTGTGTCGTCGGCCATCAGGTCCAGCCACTGCCCCGGCTCCATGCTGTCGGACAGGCCCGGCGTGCTGACCGCGCGTTCGGGTACGCCCCACAGCGGCGTGGACAGACGCGGAAACAGCCAGAACGACGCCAGCGCCAGTGGCAGGCCCAGCGCCAGCAGCCGGCCGACGCCCTTCAGCTGGCCGCGCAACGGCAAGGCGTCGGCGTGGCCCTCGCCCTGTGCCAGGCGCTGCAGGGCCAGAAGTGCACAAAGGCCGGCCAGCGCCGCCAGCAGCGTGGTCAGCGGGCCCTGGTCCAGCAGGAAGGCGGCGAATGGCGAGAACAGCGCGAAGCCCAGCAGGCTGCGTGCATCGCGCAGGCTGCGCAGCTCGCTGGACTTTATTGCAAGCATCGCGGCGAGCAGTGCGCAGCCGGTATCGCGTCCGGGGCGGACCAGGCCCATCTGCCAGACGATGGCGGCCAGCATGCCCAGCACCAGCAGCAGGCGCACCGGCATCGGCAACACGCGTCGCCACGACAGCGCGGCCGTCAGCAGCGCAGCCAGCGCGATCACCGTGGCCAGCATCGGCGGCAACTGCAGCAGCAACGGCAGCAGCGCAAGCGCAGCGCTGGCCAGGGTCCAGGTGCGGGCGTTGCGGTCGAGCGTGGGCGCGGCGTCAGTCATGCGGCATCAGCGCCAACGCGCGCAGGCAGAGATGGTGATGGCTGGCGCCCTGTCCCGGCCCCAGTGGCGGATGCGAGGGCAGCAGCAGGGTGTAGCGGCGACCTCCGCGTTCGGCCATGTCGATCCAGCGCGCCAAGCGTGCGATGCGCGCTTCGGTCGGCAGTGGCGCCAGCGTGTGCCAGTCCAGCACGACCTCGATGCCGACCGGCTTTTCGTACTCACGGACCAGCAGGCTGTCGCGGCGCGCGGAGTGCTTCCAGGCAATGCTGCGTGGCGCGTCTCCGGCGCGGTAGGGGCGCAGCTGGTGCAGCTCTTCGCCGCTGGCGTGGGCGCGGGTGTGCAATGGATCGTTGCCGCGCTCCGGCAGCGCGGGGGCCAACGCTTCGGCCAGGGGATACACCAGCAATGGCTGTTCCGGCCACACCCACGACCACGCACGGACCAGGCCCAACGGTTGCGTGGTGGACAGGCGGATGCGCGACAGCTCCCGCCAGCCGCGACGTTCGCTGGGGACGTCCAGCTCCACTTCGCCGCGCCCCTGTGCCGGCAGCGAGGTCCAGGCCTGGCTGTCGCCCAGTTGCAGGTGCAGCCCCTGTCGTGGCCGCGGATCACGCAGCGACAGGTCCACGCGCAGCCGCAGCGGCTGGCCGGCAGGCACCGGCTCGGCGGAGATCGCATCGATCTGCACGCCCGACAACTGCAGGTGCGCGGCAATGGCGCTGGCGATTGCCGCCGCCGCCAGCAGCAACGCCAGCAGCAACGCGGGGTTGTTGTTGTAGTTCAGCGCACCCAGCAGCATCGCCGACAGCAGCGTGGCGACGAACAGGCCGAAGCGCGTCGGCAGCACGTAGATGCGGTGGCGGTTCAACCGCTGCGGCAGTGCTTCCGGCGCACGCGGGCGTGCCAGCAGCTGCAGCCGCGCCCAGCGCGAGGCCACGCTCAGTCCACCGTGACGGTCTGCAGGATCGCGCGTGCCAGCGCAGGCCCGGAGCTGGACTCGGCTTCGGCCACCAGTCGATGCCCCGCCACCGCCACGAACAGCGTCTGCACGTCTTCGGGAATGACATGGCTGCGGCCGAGCAGCAGCGCATGCGCCCGGGCTGCACGCAGCAGCGCCAGTCCCGCACGAGGCGACAGCCCTACGCGCACGCCTGCATGCTGGCGGCTGCGGGTCAGCAGGGCCTGCACGTAGTCGACCAGCGCGTCGCTGGCGTGGACCTGGCCTACGGCCTCACGCAATGCCCGCACCTGCACTTCGTCCAGTTTCGGCATCGCACGTGCGATCAGGTCGCGGCGATCGGTGCCGCGCAGCAGCTCGCGCTCGGCCTGCGGGCTGGGATAGCCCATCGCCAGCCGCAGCAGGAAACGGTCCAGCTGCGAGTCGGGCAAGGGGAACGTGCCCGACAGGTCCACCGGATTCTGGGTGGCGATCACGAAGAAGGGGTCCGGCAGCGCATGCGTCTGTCCATCCAGTGTCACCTGCTGTTCGGCCATGGCCTCCAGCAGCGCGCTCTGCGTGCGTGGTGGCGCGCGGTTGATTTCATCGGCCAGCAGCACATGGGTGAACACCGGGCCGGGATGGAACTGGAACTGGCGACTGCCTGCCTCATACACCGATACGCCAAGCACATCGGCCGGCAACAGGTCCGAGGTGAACTGCACGCGCTGGAAGCCCAGGCCCAGACTGCTGGCCAGCGCGTGGGCCAGCGTGGTCTTGCCGAGGCCGGGCAGGTCCTCGATCAGCAGATGTCCACCGGACAGCAGCGCGACGAAGGCGAGCCGCACTTCCGGAACCTTGCCCAGCACCAGCGCGTTGACCTGATCCTGGGCCTCCCGCAGGGACTGGCGCAGTTGATCGGTTAGCATGCTGGGACTGGGGGACGAAGCTGGCATGATCGTCTCTGATCTGGAATCTCCTCGATTATCCATAGAGCAATGCAGGGCGAACAGCGCGCACGGACGATTTTTCTCTGGTTATGGACGCTGGTCACAGCGGCCAAGCTGGTGGTGGCCGCGCGCCTGCCACTGTTCGTCGATGAAGCGTTCTACTGGCAGGAAGGCCAGCACCTGGCGGCGGCCTATTCCGATCTGCCGGGCCTGACCGCGTGGATGGCGCGGCTGGGCGTGGAGATCGGCGGTCATCACGTGCTGGCCTTGCGCCTGCCGTTCCTGGCGATCGGTGCGTTGCTGCCCTGGCTGGTTTCGCGCATCGCCACGCGCTGGTTCGGTGCGGTGGCCGGTTGGCAGGCAGGCAGCCTTACTCTGCTGATGCCACTGTCGGCCACACTGGGTCTGCTGGCGGTGCCGGACGTACCCATGGCGCTGGCGGCCGTGCTGTGCCTGCACGCGGGTGCGCGCCTGCTGCACAACGTGGACGCATCGTCGGCGATGAAGCTGGCGTTGGGCCTGCTGATCGGTGCGCTCAGCCACTATCGCTTCATTGGTGTGATCGGCGTCGGCTTCATCGCGTTGCTGGCGTTGCCGCAGGGCCGGCGCATGCTGGCCGATCCGCGGGTCTGGGTCGCGCTGGCCATCGGTGTACTGGCCTGGTTGCCGTTGCTGGCGTGGAATGCGGACAACCACGATGCCGGGCTGAAGTTCCAGGTGGTCGAGCGCCATCCCTGGGCGTTCGAGTGGGGCGGGCTGTGGTTCCTGGTGATCCAGCCGATGCTGGTCACCCCCATCCTGTGCATCGCGATGTGGAAGGTGGCGCTGGCCGGCACGCGCAGCGGTGGTGGTGCGCGCGTGCAGTGGCGCTACTTCGGGCTGGTGGGCGGCGTATCGACGCTGGGCATCTTCCTGCTGGGCTTCTTCACCGATGTCGAGCGCATCAGTTTCCACTGGCCGCTGCCGGGCTACCTGGCGCTGCTGGTCGCGGTACCGGTGGTGCTCAATGGATGGCCGCGCTGGCTGCGCAGGACAGGGTGGTGGCTGGCAGGGCTGGGCATGGTGCTGGCGTTCGGCTACTACCTGATGGCATCCACGCCGGCACTGCGCGAGCAGATGGCCGGCAGCAAGTACTACCCGCGCAATTTCGCCGGCTGGGAGCCGTTGGCCGCGGCGGTCCGCGAGGAACTGCAGCAGATGCCGGAAGGCACGCGTGTCCTGGCCGGCAACTTCAAGGTGGGGGCCGAGCTGGGCTTCCAACTGGGCGATGGCGATATCGAAGTGTTGCCGCACCCGCTCAACGACAAGCATGGCCGCACGGCGCAGCTGGCGCAGTGGAACCTGGTGCATGCCGGTGAGCGCACCGCGCCCATGCTGCTGGTGCTGTCACCCAGCGACCAGCGGTACCGCGAGCTGCTGGACCGCTATCACGCGGTCTGCGAACAGGTGGGGCCGCTGCCGGCACCACGGATTGTCAGCAGTGACCACGGCTTCCAGCGCTTCCTGCTGTTCCGCCTGCCGGCGCAGCGCGCGCCGGGGCCCTGCGTGACGCCGGCGATGGCGTGGCTGGATGCGCCGTCCAATGGCGAGAAGGTGTCCGGCACGCTGGCGATCCGGGGCTGGGCCTTCAAGGACGGCGTCGGCCTGGCGCGCGTGGAGGTGCTGGTCGATGGCCGTTCGATCGGCGATGCACGCTACGGTCGCGAGTTCGACCTGCGCCCGGCCTGGCCGGACAGCACCGATCCGCAGCATCCGGCCGTGGGCTTCGATGCCAGCCTCGATACCTCCGTGCTGGCACCGGGCAAGCACTGGCTGGGCCTGCGCCTGTACGGCCACGACGGCAGCGTGGAAGCATGGCAGGAGCAGCCGTTCGTGGTGGAGAAGCGCTGAAGGCGCTACCCCGGGGCTCAGGGCACCCGGAATCCGGCCCTGCGCAGCACGCCGCACAGGGCGATCAGGGGCAAGCCGACCAGCGCAGTGGGATCGCGGCTGTCGATGGCTTCGAACAGGCTGATGCCCAGTCCTTCGCATTTGAAGCTGCCGGCACAGTCAAGGGGCTGCTCGGCAGCGACATAACGGGCGATTTCCGCGGCATCAAGATGACGGAAGCGCACTTCGGTCAGATCCAGCGCTGCGAAAGATTCTCCGTCCCGTGTGAGATTGAGGGCGGTGTGGAAGCGTACGGTGCGTCCGGCCATGGCCGCCAACTGCGCACAGGCGGCATCGACCGTGCCTGGCTTGCCCAGCGACCGGCCTTCCAGATCGGCGACCTGGTCCGAGCCGATCACCCAGGCGCCCGGGTGGCGGGCGGCCACATCGGCCGCCTTGGCCGCGGCCAGGCGTACCGCCAGATCCAGCGGGGCTTCACCGCTCAACGGCGTTTCATCCACCTCCGGGCGCGCGCACTCGAACGGCAGGGCCAGCCGCTGCAGCAGTTCGCGGCGGTAACGGGAGGTGGAGGCCAGGACCAGGGTCATGCAACAATACCGGGGCAGGGTGCGGCAGTCTGGCCCGGCCTGACTGCCAGCGGCAAGCCTCATGTGGCGGGCATTTGACAGCCGCCGCCCGGATCCTTAGTATTCAGCGGCTTATGTCCGCGAACGTGCCCGAAACGCTGGATGCCTGGCGGATGGTTGTAGCGCGAAGGCGCTTCGACGGTCAGGTGTCCCTGGCTGAATTGACCCGCCTGCAGGGGTTGGTCGCAGATACCGACGGCGAGTGCGTGTACTCGCTTGAGTTCGGTCGCGACGACGTCTTGCGGGTATCCTATGTGGAACTGACCATCGACACCGCGCTGCCGCTGACCTGTCAGCGCAGCATGCAGCGATTCCTGTTGCCGGTGAAGGTGACCCAGAGGCTTGGCCTGATCCGCGACGAGGACGAGGAATCGTCCCTGCCGGAGGAATACGAGGCGTTGCTGGTGCCGGAAGATGGCCAGCTGCGTCCGCTGGACCTGGTCGAGGACGAACTGGTGCTGGCGGTGCCGGTGGTACCGCTGTCACCCGACGGTGAAGCAGTCGACAAGGACTGGGCACCGAGCGAAGAAGAAACGAAGAAGGCCAACCCGTTCGCGGCGTTGGCGGCGTTGAAGAAACAATAGCAGCCGGTTGTCGTCGGCGGCTGCGGCGAAAGCGAAAAGTGTGCTGGGCGCTGGCGTCCTGTGCGACGAAACGACGAAGCAAAACGAACCGAGTTTGGAGCAATCCCATGGCTGTCCAGAAATCCCGTGTTACCCCGTCCCGTCGCGGCCAGCGTCGTTCGCATGACGCCCTGAGCGCCAAGCAGCTGTCGACCGACCCGACCACCGGTGAAGTGCATCTGCGTCACCACATCACTGCCGACGGTTTCTACCGTGGCAAGAAGGTCATCCAGACCAAGACCTCGGCCGTCGAAGAAGATTGATGTGCCGGGAAGGCCGCTGCCCGACGGGCAGCGGCCTTTGCCTTCTTTCCCCGGGCGTGCCGGTGATCGGCGGCCCGCGCAACAGGAAACATGATGAGCAAGCGGATCTACTCGAGGATCGCGGGCACCGGCAGCTATTTGCCGGAAAAAGTCCTGACCAACGCCGACCTGGAAAAAATGGTCGAAACCTCGGACGAGTGGATCCAGACGCGCACCGGTATTCGTGAGCGGCACATTGCGGCCGAAGGCGAGACCACCAGCGATCTCGGCTACCAGGCTGCGCTGCGTGCGCTTGAAGCGGCGGGCATCGACGCTTCCCAGCTCGACATGATCGTGGTCGGCACGACCACGCCTGATCTGATTTTCCCGTCCACCGCGTGCCTCATCCAGGCCAAGCTCGGTGTGGCCGGTTGCCCCGCCTTCGACGTCAACGCGGCCTGCTCGGGCTTCGTGTTCGCGCTGAGCGTGGCCGACAAGTTCATCCGTTCCGGCGACTGCAGGCACGTGCTGGTGATCGGCGCGGAAACCCTGACCCGCATCGTCGACTGGAACGACCGCACCACCTGCGTGCTGTTCGGTGATGGTGCTGGCGCCGTCGTGCTCAAGGCCGACGAGGAAACCGGCATCCTCAGCACGCATCTGCACTCTGATGGCAGCAAGAAGGAACTGCTGTGGAATCCGGTTGGCGTTTCGGCCGGTTTCAAGGACGGCGCCAATGGCGGCGGCACCATCAACATGAAGGGCAACGACGTGTTCAAGTACGCCGTCAAGGCGCTGGACTCGGTCGTGGACGAGACCCTGGCTGCCAATGGCCTGGACAAGTCGGACCTGGACTGGCTGATCCCGCACCAGGCCAACCTGCGCATCATCGAAGCCACCGCCAAGCGGCTGGAAATGTCGATGGACCAGGTCGTGGTCACCGTCGACCAGCATGGCAACACCTCGTCCGGCTCGGTGCCGCTGGCGCTGGACGCTGCGGTCCGCTCGGGCCGCGTCGAGCGCGGTCAGCTGCTGCTGCTGGAAGCCTTTGGTGGCGGCTTCACGTGGGGTTCGGCCCTGTTGCGCTATTGATAGTGCAAGTTACGACAACGTGAAGTCTGTCGTTGCGGCCCTCCGGGGCCGTAACGCGTTTAAGGAGGTCCTGTCATGGTTGAGCCCATCGTCATCGACGGGCAGCGCGCCTGGCTGAAGCAGTACGGCAAGGGAAGCCGAGCCATGGCCCTGGGCCTGCTCAATTTCGTCGCCCGCCGGTTCCAGCTGGACGCGCTGCGTCCGCCACCGCACCGGGGCGGTGACGCCGCACGCGAGGTCGAGGCCCGCCGCCTGGGTGAACTGCAGGCACAAGGGGTGAACGTGCCCGACGTGATCGGCAGCGGCCATGCCGCGCTGGTGATCGGTGACAACGGCAGCTCGTTCAACACCTGCCTGCGCGAGGCCGATGACGCCGGGCGGGACCGGCTGGTGATGGCCGCAATGCGGGCACTTGCCGAAGCACACAGCCGTGGCGCCTATTTCGGCCAGCCGCTGCCGCGCAATCTCACCTGGGATGGCGAGCGGGTCGGTTTCATCGACTTCGAGGAAGATCCGCTGGAAGTGATGGATCTGGCCGAAGCCCAGGCGCGCGACTGGCTGATGTTCGGCTATGGCGTGGCCAAGTACTACGCCGACCGGCCCGACTGCCTGCAGGCGATGATGGCCGAGGCGATCGGCACCGTGCAGGCGCCGGTACGCGAGCACGTGCACGCTGTGAGCGGCCGCCTGCAGCGCCTGGCCCGGGTCTGCATGAAGCTCGGACGCTCGGCGCGCACGCTGGCCCATTCGATCTTCATCGCGCACGGCGCCACGACCATGGGGGTGCTGATGGTGGTCGGGCTGTGCATGGACTTCTTTGCCGATGGCGAACTGGACATTCTGCAGTTGTTCTGCTGATTGCATCCGCCGGGCATGGCCCGGCGCTACCGGAGCCGTTCACCGGGCATGGCTTGGCGCTGCCGCAACCGTTCGCCGGCCCGGCATTGCTGGCGCGCTCCATACGCCCTGCATACGCGCACGTACAGACGACACGGCGGATTCACCCTTATCATGGCCCGCTTCGATTGCAACAAGCGGATGACCGCGTGACCGTATCCACCCTCGCTTTTGTCTTCCCCGGCCAGGGCTCGCAGTCTGTGGGCATGGTGGCCGAGCTGGCCGAGCTGCACCCGCAGGTGCGTGAGGCCTTCACCGAGGCATCCGATGGTGCCGGCGTCGACCTGTGGGCGCTGTCCCAGGGTGGCCCGGAGGAAATGCTCAACCGTACCGAATACACGCAGCCGGCCCTGCTGGCGGCGAGCATCGGCGTTTGGCGCGCCTGGAACGCCGTGGGTGGTCCGCGCCCGTCGGTGCTGGCCGGCCACAGCCTGGGCGAGTACACGGCGCTGGTCGCCGCTGGCGCGCTGAGCCTGCATGACGGTGCGCACCTGGTGCGCCTGCGCGGCCAGCTGATGCAGGACGCGGCTCCGGCCGGCGTGGGCGCCATGGCCGCCGTGCTCGGCGCCGAAGACCAGCTGGTGCTGGACGTCTGCGCCGAAGCAGCGGGCAGCCAGGTGGTGGTACCGGCCAACTTCAACTCGCCCGGCCAGATCGTGATCGGTGGCGATGCGGCAGCAGTCGACCGCGCGCTGGCGTTGCTGGCCGACAAGGGCGTGCGCAAGGCAGTGAAGCTGGCCGTCAGCGTGCCCTCGCATACCCCGTTGATGCGCGAGGCCGCCAACCGTCTGGCCGAAGTGATGGCCGGGCTGTCCTGGCAGGCTCCGCAGCTGCCGGTGGTACAGAACGTCGATGCCCAGGTGCACGACGGCGTGGATGCCATCCGCACCGCGCTGGTCCAGCAGCTGTACCAGCCGGTGCAGTGGACCGGTTGCGTGCAGGCCCTGGCCGCCCGTGGCATCACCCAGGTTGCCGAATGTGGCCCGGGCAAGGTGCTGACCGGCCTGGTCAAGCGCATCGACAAGGCCATCGACGGCCGTTCGCTGGCCACCCCGGGCGACTTTGAAAGCGCCCGCGAGGCATGGTCGGCCTGATCGCCCCTGTTCCTGTCGACCCTGCCAGTGGCCGCTGCACGCGGCGCGGGTGGGGCGGCTGCCCCCGTCTGAGGAAACCATCATGAGCAAGCCCCTGCAGGGTGAAATCGCACTGGTCACCGGCGCCAGCCGTGGCATCGGTGCCGCCATTGCCGATCTGCTGGCCGCCCAGGGCGCCACCGTCATCGGCACCGCCACCACCGAGTCCGGCGCTGCTGCGATCGGCGAGCGCCTGGCGGCCCACGGTGGTCACGGCCGCGCGCTGAACGTCACCGATGCCGCCGCACTGGACAGCGTGCTGGATGGCATCGCCAAGGAATTCGGCCCGATCTCGATCCTGGTCAACAACGCCGGCATCACCCGCGACAATCTGCTGATGCGCATGAAGGACGATGACTGGGCCTCGATCATCGACACCAACCTGACCAGCGTGTTCCGCACCAGCAAGGCGGTCATGCGCGGCATGATGAAGGCACGCAAGGGCCGCATCATCAACATCGCCTCGGTGGTGGGCGTGACCGGCAATGCCGGCCAGGCCAACTACGCGGCCGCCAAGGCCGGCATCATCGGCTTCAGCAAGTCGCTGGCCAAGGAGATCGGCTCGCGTGGCGTCACCGTCAACGTGGTCGCGCCGGGCTTCATCGACACCGATATGACCAAGGCACTGCCGGAAGAAGCGCGCACCGCGCTGATCAACGACATCGCCCTCGAACGCCTGGGTTCACCGGAAGACATCGCCCATGCGGTGGCCTTCCTGGCCAGCCCGGCTGCCGGCTACATCACCGGCGAAACCCTCCATGTGAACGGCGGCATGTACATGCCGTAAGCAAGGGGCGCACGGATTGCGCCGCAAGTGGTTGATCTGCGTGGATTTTTGCTGCAATGCAAGGGCGCGCCGGTTTCCACTACACTATCCCACGGCCATCGCCCTTGATGGCGACCACTTTTGAACCACAACTCCATCTGGAGCGAGATCCCATGAGCACCATCGAAGAACGCGTCAAGAAAATCGTCGTCGAACAGCTTGGCGTCAAGGAAGAAGAAGTCACCACCAGCGCATCGTTCGTCGATGACCTGGGCGCTGACTCGCTGGACACCGTCGAGCTGGTGATGGCGCTGGAAGAAGAATTCGAGTGCGAAATCCCGGACGAAGAAGCCGAGAAGATCAGCACCGTGCAGGCCGCCATCGACTACATCAAGGCCCACGTCAAGGCCTGATGTCAGACGGCAGTGCGCGTGCGGGCATCCGCCCGGCGCGCACCGCACCCCATGGGGCCGCTGTTGCGGCCCCGTGTGTTTGCGCATCACACCGAAGCAAACCGCGTTGCCCGAAAGCATCTTCGGGTCAGGAGAATCAGCAATGAAGCGTCGCGTCGTCGTAACCGGCCTGGGTATCGTCTCGCCGTTGGGCAATGATCTGGCCAGCAGCTGGGAAGGCATCACCCATGGTCGTTCGGGCATCGGTCCGCTGACCAACGTCGCCGATTCCTACCTGGAACGGTTCACCACCAAGATTGCAGGTGAGGTCAAGGGCTTCGACATCACCGCCGACAATGCACTGTTCGGCAAGTACCGGGTCAGCGGCAAGGATGCCAAGAAGATGGACCCGTTCATCCATTACGGCCTCGGTGCCTCGTTCATGGCCCTGCATGATTCGGGCCTGGAGATCACCGACGCCAATGCCGAGCGCATCGGCGCCATCGTCGGCGCCGGCATCGGCGGCCTGCTCGGCATCGAAGAGCAGACCATCGAATTCCACGAGGGCAAGAAGATCTCGCCCTTCTACGTGCCCAAGACCATCATCAACATGCTGCCGGGCCAGCTGAGCATCATCACCGGCCTGAAGGGCCCGTCGTTCTCGGCGGTTTCGGCCTGCGCCACCTCGAACCACTCGATCGGCACCGCCATGCGCATGATCCAGTACGGCGATGCGGACGTGATGGTGGTGGGCGGCGCCGAGCGCGGCTCCTCGCCGACCGCCGTGGGCGGCTTCTGCGCGATGAAGGCCATGTCCACCCGCAACGACGCACCGGAACAGGCCTCGCGCCCCTGGGACAAGGACCGCGACGGCTTCGTGCTGGGCGACGGTGCCGGCATCCTGATCCTGGAAGAGTACGAGCACGCCAAGGCCCGTGGCGCGAAGATCTATTGCGAGCTGGCCGGCTTCGGCGCCAGCTCCGACGCGTACCACATGACCGCGCCGAGCGAGAACGGCGAAGGCGCTGCCCGCTGCATGACCATGGCGTTGAAGGACGCTGGCCTGAATCCGGAACAGGTGGGTTACCTCAACGCACATGGCACCTCCACGCCGCTGGGCGACCTCGGCGAAACCATGGCGATGAAGACGGCCTTCGGCGACCACGCCTACAAGATGATGGTCAGCTCCACCAAGTCGATGACCGGCCACCTGCTCGGCGCGGCCGGCGGTGTGGAGGCGATCTTCTCGGTGATGGCGCTGCAGGACAACGTCATCCCGCCGACCATCAACCTGCAGGAGCCGGGCGAAGGCTGTGATCTGGACTACGTCCCCAATGAAGCGCGCCAGGCCAAGGTCGACGTGGTGATGTCCAATGGCTTCGGCTTCGGCGGCACCAACGGCACGCTGATCTTCAAGCGCGTCTGACCGGGTTGTCGCGTCGGGCCATGCTCGACCGGACGTGCTCCACGCACGAGGAAGCCGCCGCAAGGCGGCTTCCGTGTATCTGAATTCCCCTGCAGGCCACCATGACCCACGCCCCGCTGATCCACCCGCTGCCGCATCCGATCGATCTGCTGGCCCTGCAGCAGCAGGCGCCGGAACGTTTCCCGCTGCTGATGGAGTCCACCGCTTCCGGCACCGCGCAGGGCCGCTGGAGCCTGCTGTTGGCCGCACAGGGCGACACGCTGCGCCTGGATGCCGATGGTTGCGTGCGCGACCAGCAGGATACGGTGCAGCCCGGCAGCTTCCTGCAGGCGCTGGACCGCGCCTGGCAGCAGGCACGGCTGCCGCACGATGGCAGTCACAGCCTGCCGTTCCGCGGCGGCTGGGCCTTGATGCTCGACTACGAAGTGGCCAGCCAGATCGAGCCGGTGCTGCCGGCGCGTGCGCGCGATGATGGCCGGCCGACGGCACTGGCGCTGCGCTGCCCGGCGGCCGTGCTGCACGATCACCAGAACCACGCCAGCTTCGTCATCGCCGAAGCGGGCGAGCAGGCGCTGCTGGACTCGCTGGTGGCGCTGGCCGCGCAGGCGCTGCCGGAGGCGGGGCAGGGCTGGCAGCCGCCGCAGTCGGTCGGCGAAGACGCGCCGCAGCGCTTCACCGACGGCGTGCGCCGGGTGATCGACTACCTGCGCGCCGGCGATGTGTTCCAGGTGAACCTGTCGCGGCGCTGGAGCGCGCAGTTCGCCACGCCGGTCAGCCCGCAGGCCCTGTACGCACAGCTGCGCCGCGCCAACCCCGCACCGTTTGCCGGCCTGTTCAGTGCGTTTGGGCGGCACGTGGTCAGCTCCTCGCCGGAGCGGCTGGTATCGGTGCATGCCGGCCACGCGCAGACCCGGCCGATCGCGGGCACGCGCCCGCGTTTCGAGGGTGACGATGATGCCGCGCGCATCCAGGAGCTGGTCGGGCACCCGAAGGAGCGCGCCGAGCACGTGATGCTGATCGACCTCGAACGCAACGATCTGGGCCGCATCTGCCTGCCCGGCACCGTGGTGGTCGATGAACTGATGACGGTGGAGAGCTACGCCCATGTGCACCACATCGTCAGCAACGTCAGCGGCCATCTGCGCCCGGAGGTCACCCCCGGCGAAGTGATCGCCGCAACGTTCCCCGGCGGCACCATCACCGGCTGCCCGAAGGTGCGCTGCATGCAGATCATCAGCGAGCTGGAGCAGGTGCCGCGCGGTGCCTATACCGGGGCGTTCGGCTGGCTGAACCGCGATGGCGACCTGGACCTGAACATCCTGATCCGTACCGCCGAGGTGGACGGCCACGAGGTCAGTTTCCGCACCGGCGCCGGCATCGTGGTCGATTCGGACCCAGACAAGGAGCTGGACGAGACCCGTGCCAAAGCGCGTGGCCTGCTGCGCGCCCTGGGCCAGCAGGGGTAGGCGATCGACCCCCGCCGGGGGGGGGGGCGGGGGGCGGGAGGGGTGGCACCCCCCCCGCGCCCGGCGGGCGGGGGGGGGGGGGTGGGGGCCCCCCCGCGCGCGCCCCCACCCCCCCCCCCGCGG
>NZ_JBRRET010000032.1:0-45615 GCF_056760435.1 Stenotrophomonas sp. STEN008
GGGCGGCTTCGGTCTGCGCGGTGGCGTGGCCTGGAGCAAGCACGAGGCAGAGAGCACCCGCGAGCTGGCGTTCGCAGGATTCAGCGACACGCTCACCGGCCGTTATGACGCCCGTACTCGCCAGGCGTTCCTCGAAGCCGGCTACCGTTTCGGCTCTGCTGAAGGCGGCCTGGAGCCCTACCTGCAGGTTGCCCGCGTCGAAGTGGACCTGAAGCGCATCAGCGAGCGGGGCGGCGCCGCCGCACTGCAGGGCGAAGTGGAAGACACCCGTACTACCGTGGCGACCGCCGGGCTGCGCTTCGACAAGGGTCTGAAGGCATCCTTCCAGCAGGACAGCTGGCTGCACCTGCGTGGCGCGGTGGGCTATCGCCGGGCCTCCGGCGACCGCAGCCAGGTGGCCAACCTCGCCTTCGCCAACGGTGGCGGCGCGTTCGCCGTCAGCGGAGCGCCGATCGCCGACAGCGCTGTCGTGGCCGAGCTGGGGCTGTCCGCGTGGCTGACCCCGCGGCAGTCGCTGGAGCTGGGCTACAGCGGCCAGTTCGGCAGCGAGAGCCGTGACCATGGCGCCACGGCGCGCTGGTCCGTGCGCTTCTGATCGGCGCCCTACCAAGGTCTGTGAGGGGGCGGCCAATGGGCCGCTCCCGTGATCCCATCCAAGTTGTATCACGGCGCATGCGAGTAATGCAGTTATCGCGGGACAGGGCTGCCCCCGCTCACGTCCATCCCGCCGCTGGAATTATGCGATCAAAGACTGATGGCATGCGATCAATCCTTTGTGAAAATATGAACTTCATCGACGGCATGATTGTTGGCTTCCTTATAGGGAAGTGCGTAAGCCTTATCGTAGTTATCCTCGTCCTTCGGAAATATGAGAAGGAAGAGATGGGCGAATGAGAAGTCTCGAGGTTAGTGAGAGTTGTCATTCACAAATAGGACAAGTTCTGCGACATCCGATGTGATCAACGCCGACGGCCTCCCACTCTCCTTGGCGCGAGCCGTTCTCGCTGGAACGACCCCTCTCAACGGTCATACCTTTCTCCACAGTAGCTGCCATGGCCGTCTTTTCCATAGCAAGCTATGACGAGTACCCGCCACACGGATACATTGGATGGTGGCAGGTTTCACCCCCTCCAATAACCCTACGGGGGGGTGCCTTTTTTGACGAAAGGGTTCACTTACACGCTGCCTCAGGCGACAATGGCCGGGTAAAACTGAATGTTGGCGCGGTCTGGCCGCGGCCGACGCCCATCCAGAAGGATGGCTACATGCGCTTGCGTCTACCAGCATTGCCGCAGCCCGCTGCAATTGGCCCGGGTCTGCCGAAGGCCGCATGTGTTCTTTCGGCGCTTCACCAGGTTTTCAGGGCAGCAGTGCCACATCCCAGCAAGTCGTCACGCAGATTCCGTCGCGGGCACCTCTTCTGCAGCATTGATGCGGTAGTACCGCCCGGTGCGCATTGTGGCACCATCCTCATAGTCCACGGTCAGAACAATCTGCGGCCCCGATGTGACGCTCGGGTCATCGAAGGTCAGCTGCAGCTTGTTCGGCAGCGCGACGGACTCGAGCTTGTTGGCCAGGCGCATTTTGAGATTGAGCATTGCAAGTTCCTCTTCCTGTTGGTGACCCTCACGGGCCAGCGGGGTTACGCCAGCGTTTCACGCCGGAAAATTGGTTCACTACTGCTCGACAGAGACCACAGACAGGCTCTGGGTAATCGTCTGTTTGTTGAACGTTCCTGATGAATGGCTGACGGTTTGCTCAGTGAAGGAGGCGACCTCGGCGCGGTAGCTGCGGCGCGTCGAGTACGGACAGCCACTGAGCAAGGGCCAGCTGCGAAGCAGATTCGATGCAGCGCGCGCACGTGCAGGCATTGCCAAATCGGCATTCCAGTTCCGGGACCTGCGCGCCAAAGCCGGCACTGACAAGGCAGACGCGGCGGCGGACATTCGCCAGGCGCAGCGACAGCTGGGCCACTCGTCCGTGGTCATGACCGAGACCTACACGCGAAAGCGCAAGGGCGATCGCGTCACGCCGACGAAGTGATTTTGCGGAAAAGATCGGCGATTGCGGAAAAACAAAAGGGCTTCGGATCGCTCCGAAACCCTTATGTTGCAATGGTGGGCCGTGTAGGATTCGAACCTACGACCAAAAGATTAAAAGTCTTCTGCTCTACCGACTGAGCTAACGGCCCGGTGCACTGCCCCAGCCGCGTGGCGGGGGTGGGCATTCTACCCCACTTTGCCACGCGACGCGAAACCCCATACCCGCAGCCCTGGCAATCAAGCGCCCGGGCTGCCGGCGTGAACCGGCTTAAACCTTCCGCCCGCACCGCGCATCCCATCCCTGATCCCCACTGGAGAGCCTGGATGCGCCGCTGCCTGCCCCTGATCGCCGCACTGCTGTTGCCCGGCGCCGCGCTGGCAGCGCCGTCCCCGGTGCGTAGCGACGACATCGCCCGCTTCTGGGCCACCTACGATGCGGTGCGCGCCGAACCCGATGCCGAGCGCCGGGTGGCGCTCGTGCAGCAGCACTACGTCGACCCGGGCAGTCCCGGCCTGCATGCGCTGATGCAGGTCCGCAATTACACCGCGCGCGAGTATGCCGATGCCATGCGCGCGTGGCCGCGGTTCTGGAACTCGGTAAGGCCACTGACAACCAACGCCCGCAGTGCCAGCGCGACGCTGGAACAGGATCTCATGGCCTTCCGCACGCTCTACCCCTCCCTGCGCCCAGCCACGATCACCTATGTGGTGGGCGTGCTGCGTACCGGTGGTACCACGCTGGGCGACCAGGTGCTGATCGGTGCGGAGATGGCACTGGGCGACGCGCGCGTGGATGTCAGCGAACTGCCGGAGCCGATGCGCAGCCGCCTGCGCATCTTCTATGACAGCCGCCCCGGCGCGAACAACGCGCAGAACAACCTGCATGAGCATGTGCACACCCAGCAACGCGAGACCACCGGCAATCTGGCGCAGTACGCGGTACGCGAGGGTGTGGCCGAGTACATCGCCGAGCGCATCAGCGGCAGGCGCCCTGCCCTGCCGCTCTATGACTACGGCCCGCTGCACGAGGCGGAGATACGTACCCGGTTCATCGCCGAGATGGACGGCGATGACCTGGACAACTGGCTGTACAACAGTGCCCGCAATCCGTTCGGCGTGAGCGACGTGGGCTACTACGCCGGCTATCGCATCGCGCAGGAGTACATGCGCCGGCAGGCCGATGAGAAGGCAGGGATCGCGCGGATGATCGAGCTGGACTATGCCGATCCCAAGGCGGTGCGGGCCTTCATCGAGGCTTCGGGTTGGTTGCAGCAGCGGTAGCGCCGGGCCATGCTCGGCGCTCAGTGCCAACCAAGGTTGGCACCCACCAGTGTCAGACCTGCCCGGCGCACAGTGCCAACCACGGTTGGCACCCACCAGAGTCAGACCTGCCCGCGGCTCAGTGCCAACCAAGGTTGGCACCCACCAGTGTCAGACCTGCCCGGCGCTCAGTGCCAACCAAGGTTGGCACCCACCAGAGTCAGACCTGCCCGGCGCACAGTGCCAACCAAGGTTGGCACCCATCAGTGTCAGACCTGCCCGGCGCTCAGTGCCAACCAAGGTTGGCACCCACCAGAGTCAGGCCTGACCGGCGCTCAGTGCCAACCAAGATTGGCACCCACCATTGGGGCATCAGCCCCCATCACCTCAGGCGTACAGCGTCGGGTCGGCCACGCCGGCGTCGGCGAAGCCCTGTGCACGCAGGCGGCAGGCATCGCAGTGGCCGCACGCGGCACCGTTGGCATCGGCGTTGTAGCAGGACACGGTCAGGCCGAAGTCCACGCCCAGGCGCACGCCCTCGCTGACGATCTGGCCCTTGCTCAGGAACTGCAGCGGCGCGTGCACCTTGATGCCCGCGCCTTCCACGCCGGACTTCGTCGCCAGGTTGGCCAGGGTCTGGAAGGCGGCGATGAATTCGGGGCGGCAGTCCGGGTAGCCGGAGTAATCCACGGCATTGACGCCACAGAAGATGTCGTTGGCGCCCAGCACTTCGGCCCAGCCCAGGGCCAGCGACAGCATGATGGTGTTGCGTGCGGGCACATAGGTGACCGGAATGCCGGCACCGCCGGCCTCGGGCACGTCGATGTCATCGGTCAGTGCCGAGCCGCCGATGCTGCGCAGGTCCACATCCACGGTCTTGTGCGCGACCACGCCCTGGGCCTTGGCCACGCGCGCGGCCGCGTCCAGTTCGGAGGTGTGGCGCTGGCCATAGCGTACGCTCAGGGCATGCACGGCAAAGCCCTGTTCCTGGGCCATGGCGATGACGGCGGCTGAATCCATGCCGCCGGAGAGAAGCACGACTGCCTTCTTCATGGAAAATCTTCCGGTTGGGGGAGGAAAGCCAGCACGCTGTCCCGCGCCGGAGTTGCATCAGGAAACAAGGGTGGCCTCAGCGGCCCGGCTCATCGTTCCACAGAATCTTGTGCAGCTGCATCTGGAAGCGTACCGGAAGCCGGTCTTCAACAATCCAGTCGGCCAGCTGGCGCGCGGTGATCTCCCCCTTGCTGGGCGAGAAGAACACCGTGCAACGCTTCACCAGCTCGTGCTCGGCCAGCAGGGCCTTGGCCCAGTCGTAGTCCTCGCGGCTGCAGATGACGAACTTGATCTGGTCGCGTGCGGTCAGCAGCGGCAGGTTCTCCCAGCGGTTGCGCGCCACCTCGGCCGAACCCGGGGTCTTGATGTCGACCACGCGTGATACGCGCGGGTCCACCGCGCTGACGTCCAGCGCACCGGACGTTTCCAGCGAGACGTCCAGGCCGGCGTCACACAGCTTCTGCAGCAGCACCAGGCAGCGCTTCTGCGCCAGCGGCTCGCCGCCGGTCACGCAGACGTGGTGCACGCCCTGGGCCAGCACTTCGGCCACGATGTCGTCGATATCCCACCAGGTGCCGCCGTGGAAGGCGTAGGCGGTGTCGCAGTACTGGCAGCGCAACGGGCAGCCGGTCAGGCGCACGAACACGGTCGGCCAGCCGGCGGTATCGGCTTCGCCCTGCAGCGAGGTGAAGATCTCGGTGATCTTCAGGCGCGGCAGGGGCGACTGCACGATGTCGCTGGGGGTGGCGACGGCGTTGGACGGGATAACGACGGTCATGGCGGGAACTTCTTTGTGGGACACGTGGCGGATGGGCTACCGTGGCCGGTAACGAAAGCAGCCGAGCATGGCTCGGCTCTACAACAGCAACCGGACGGGCATGGCCCAGCCGGTGACGCGAGCCGCCGGGCATGGCCCGGCGCTACCGGATCCGGGTGGGTTGGCCGATCCGGAAACGAAAGCAGCCGAGCATGAGCTCGGCGCTACGGGACACGTATTGTACGCCCGGTCAGCGGATCTGCTGGCCCAGGCGGATCGACTGCAGGCGGTCCTGCGCGGTGCGCGCGGCGTCCGAGCCGGGGTACTGCGCCACGACGGTCTCCAGCGTCTGCTGGGCCTGATCGACCTTGCCCTCGCCATACTGCGAGAGGCCGACCTTGAGCAGGCCGCCCGCGGCCTTGTCATGGGTCGGATAGCGTGAGAGCAGCTCGCGGAACTGGGTCTCGGCCATCGGGAAATTGCGGGTGGCGTAGTAGCTCTCGCCCAGCCAGTACAGCGCATTCGGCGCGTACACGCCGTTCGGATACAACTGCAGGAAGCTCAGGAACAGCTGCGCCGAATCATCGTACTTGCCGGCCTTGAGCGAATCGAAGGCGACGTTGTAGGCGGTGCGCTCGTCGCCCGTGGCGGCCAGACTGCCGGGATCGCCATGGATGGACGGCGGCCGCTCGGAAGTGGCCGCCGCTGCCGGTTTGGCCGGGGCCGGTGCGGCCTGCGGCGCGTTCGCCGGAACGGGGGGCAGGACCGGGGCATTGCCCCCTTCCAACCGGTTCAGGCGGCTGTCCAGGTCCAGGTACTGATCCTGGGCGGACTGCTTGAGCTGGGCGTTGTCGTGCTGCAACTGCTCGATCGAGGCCTGCAGGCTGGTCACCTGCTGCCGCAGCTGGTTGATCTGGTTCAACAGGTCCTGGTTGGCACTGTTGTTGTACATCTGCTGCTCGAGCGCGCCGACACGATCGGCCAGACTCTGTCGCTGTGCATGCGCCGGTGGGGCAGCCACGAGGGCTGCCGCAACGACCAGCATCAGTTTGATGCCAATGCGCATGGATTACTGCGCGGTGTAGACGATTTCGACGCGACGGTTCTGCGACCAGCAGGACTCGTTCGACTCGGTGCAGACCGGACGCTCTTCACCGTAGGACACGACGGTCAGCTGCGAAGCCGAGCCACCGTTGGCCTGCAGCGCCGAGCTGACGCCGTTGCCACGACGCTCGCCCAGGGCCTGGTTGTACGCGCGCGAACCACGCTCGTCGGTGTGGCCCTGCAGGGTGATGCGCGAGGACGGGCGGTCACGCAGGTACTTGGCGTGGCAAGCCATGATGGCCTGGAATTCCGGCTTCACGTCTTCCTTGTCCAGGTCGAAGTAGACAACGCGCTGGCGCAGGCAGGCATCGGTATCCAGGTCGCCCGGGCCGTACAGGCCGGAGGTCGACGGACCGGTCGGGGTGGTGGTCGAGGTGCCGGTGTCGACCGGGGCTGCCGGCTCTTCCTTCACCTTCTTCGAGCAACCGGCCAGGACGGCCACAGACAGCAGGGAAACAAGCAGAACACGGGTGGACTTGTTCATGGCGATACCTTTGTGGCTCCTAGGCCGATGAGGGGTTCAAGACAGCGAAAATATTAACACTCTTTTAGCGCTGGGTACGGTATGGGGACCATGCCGGCTCGCGCACATCACCATCGGCCAGAACCAGGCGCTGGCGAACCCGCGCATCGGCCGAAACGGCATACAACACACCACGGCCACCTTCGCGGGCGGCGTACAGCACCATGCTTGCGTTGGGCGCAAAGCTCGGCGATTCATCCAGCGAACCCGGGGACAGGGTGCTCCAGCGCGGCGAGCCCAGCGAGCTGTCCATCATCGCGATCTTGTAGCTGTTGCCCGAGCCCTGGGCCACGGCGATCTTCTTGCCGTCATAGGACACCGAAGGCTTGGCGTTGTAGTTGCCCTGGAAGGTCACGCGCTCGGCGCTGCCGCCGCCGGCACCGACCTTGTAGACCTGCGGACGGCCGCCGCGGTCGGAGGTGAAGTACACCGCGCTGCCGTCCGGTGCCCAGGTCGGCTCGGTATCGATGGCGAAGTGGTTGGTCAGCTGGGTCAGCTGCTTGCTGCCCAGGTCCATCACGTAGATTTCCGGGTTGCCGGAGCGCGACAGGGTCAGGGCCAGCTTGCGGCCGTCCGGCGAGAACGCAGGCGCGCTGTTGATGCCGCGGAAGCTGGTGACCAGCTCACGGGCACCGGTGGCGATGTTCTGGATGTAGATGGCCGAGTTGCCGCGCTCGAAGCTGACGTAGGCCAGCTTGCCACCATCCGGGCTCCACGACGGCGACAGCAGCGGCTCGGCCGAACGCACAATGGTCTGCGGGTTGTAGCCATCGGAGTCGGCCACCATCAGCGCATAGCGCATGGCGTCGCCCTTGCCGCTGGCGGTCACGTAGGCGATGCGCGTCCAGAAGGCACCCCGGACACCAGTGATCTTCTCGTAGATGGCATCGGCCATCTGGTGGGCGACGTCGCGCATGGCATTGCCGCGGGCGGTCATCGCCAGGCCGAGCAGGCGCTCGCCCTTCGGCACGTCGAACAGTTCGTACTCGACACGGTAGGCACCGGCACCGGCATCCAGCACGCGGCCGACCACGATGTAGTTCTGCTTCAGCGCGCGCCAGGTGGCGAACTGGATCTCGCCGCCACGGACGGGCTTTTCCACGATCTGCGCTTCGGGCAGGGTGCGGAACTGGCCCGAACGTTCCAGGTCGGCGCGGACCACACCGGCGACATCGGTCTGCGGTGCGGCCGACGAGCCCTGGTAGGGCATCGGCACGATGGTGATCGGCAGCGCGGACGCGTTGCCGCCGATGATGTCGATATCCAGTCCCCTCTGCTGCGCGACGGCAGCGAAGGGCAGCAACAGGGCCGCAAACACGGCAAGCCAACGAGGCATCTTCTTCATGGAGCGCTCAATAGGGGGAAACCGGAACGAGGGATAGCAAAGCGGCGGTGAACCGCTTCGCAATCATGAACCAAGGGTACGTGAATTCCGGGTCAGTTCCAGCCCGTCCTCTCACGCCCCATTAACGTATCGGTCGGCTGCCGCGCGACGGGGCGACCCGCAGGCCGGCCCGCGCGGCCGATCAATCCTGCGCGGTGAAGGTCAGGTTGAGCGTGCGCGCAAACACCGATTCGAATCCGCGATAGGGCAACGGCTGCGCATTGAGCACTGCGGCCTCGATCGAACGCCTGCCGGCTTCGTCATAGGGGCAGTTGGCGCCCACCTTGGCCTGAAGCACCTGCCCGCCCGGAATCTGGGTGATGGTGATCTGGCAGCGCTGGCCCAGCGGCACACTGTCTGGACGCGTCCAGGCGCTGCGAACCTTGGCCTGGATCGCGGCAGCGTACTTCGCCGACAGATCATCGCTGTTGCCACCGCCCCCAGCGGCCGGCTGTGCCGCACCGGTGTTGCCGGCCGGCGCGCTGCCGGCGGCGTTGCGTGCGGCGGCGACCTGGCGCAGCTTCTGCTCGGCCAGCTTGGCTTCCTTCTCCGCCTGTTCGCGCCTGGCACGGATCTCGGCGATCTTCTTCTGCCGTTCGGCCTCGGCCTGGTCGGCGGCCTGCCGCTCCTGCTCGGCACGCTTCTTCTTGGCGTCTTCTTCCTGCTGCTTGGCCAGGCGCAGCTTCTGCTCGGCTTCTTCCTGGCGCTTGCGCTCGGTCAGGTCGATCTGCTCCTGGCGGCGCTTGGCTTCCTGTTCCTGCCGGGCCTTCTCCTGCGAGATGGCCAGTGCGCTCACCGCCTCCTGGTCCTGCGTGTCCGGCTGGGCGACACGCTCCTGTGCCTGTTGCTGCTGCGGCGTGGGAGCATCCTGCGGACGTGGCTCGGGAATCGGCTGCGGCGGTGGAATGGTGTCCTCGGGCACCGGAATCGGCTCGGCGACCGGCGGCGGCAGATCTTCCAGCTTCTCCGACTGGCGCAGGGCCTGGCGCGCAGCGGCCGCCTCCGACGCGGACAGCGCCAGGCTGGCCTCGACCGAGGGATCACCGGCAGCGGCATCGGTATTGCGCGTGGGCGACCACAGCCACGCCAGGATGAACACCAGCGCGACCAGCAGGTGCACCAGCACGGCCAGCGCCAAGGGCAGGCCCCAGCCCGGTTCCTGCTGTCGCGGAGGCGGCAGGGTCTCAGCGTGCATCGGTGGCCAGGCCTACCTTGTCCACTTTCGCGCGCTTGATCACGTCCATCGCCGCGATGACCTTCTCATAGGCCACGGCACGGTCGGCGGCGACGATCACGCGCAGGCCCTTGTCCTGTGCGGCGATGCCGGCCAAGCGCCCTTCCAGCTCCTCGGCAGACACGGCCGTGGGCTCCTTGGCGTCGGGCAGCTTCAGGCTCAGCTGGCCGTCCTGGCGCACCGACACGATCACCGGATCCTGCTTGCTCTCCAGCGCCTTGGCATTGGAGTTCGGCAGGTCCACGTCGAAACTCAGGGTGAGCAGCGGCGCGGTGACCATGAAGATGATCAGCAGCACCAGCATGACGTCGATATAGGGAACGACGTTGATTTCCGATTTCAGCTTGCGGCGCTTGCGGCGACCGATGGCAGCGGACATGGCTTGGACTCCCGGGTCAGGCGCTTACTCGTCGCCAGCGCTCTGGCGCTGCAGGATGGAGCTGAACTCGTCGGCGAAGGTCTCGAAACGGACCGACATGCGCTCCACACGGGTGGTGAAGCGGTTGTAGGCCCACACCGCCGGGATCGCCACGAACAGGCCGATGGCGGTGGCGAACAGCGCTTCGGAGATGCCCGGGGCGACCGAGGCGATGCCGGCCTGGGCGCCGCTGCTGATCATGTCGTGCATGGTCACCATGATGCCGAACACGGTGCCGACCAGGCCCACGTAAGGCGCGGTCGAGCCGATGTTGGCCAGCAGTTCCAGATTGCGCTCGAGCTGATCGACTTCGCGGGTGTAGGTGGTGCGCATCGCACGTTGCGCGCCTTCCAGCTGCGCACGGCCATCCAGCCGGCGCTTGTCGCGCAGGCGGGTGAACTCGCGGAAGCCCGCCTCGAAGATCGCCTCAAGGCCGCCCACGTTGCGGCTGCGGTCGGTGGCCGAGCTGTACAGCTTGCCCAGGTCGGCGCCGGACCAGAAGCGGTTCTCGAACTCGTCCGCCTCGCGGGTGGCCTGCTTGAACACGCGGGCCTTGCGGAAAATGATCACCCAGCTGACGAACGAGCCGACCAGCAGCAGCAGCACGATGATCTTCACCGGCAGGCTGGCCTTGGCCATCAGTTCGAGGTAGTTGATGCCGCCGCCGGTGGTGGCCTGGGCAAGGGTCTGGGTCGCGGCGTTGCTGACGTCAGCCGGCAGTGCCTCGGTGACCGTGGCCTGCAGGGCCAGGAGCGTTGCGATCATCCGTTGTTCCTCAGTGTTCGGATTCGGGGTGGAGGTAGGGTTGCAGCACGGCAAGGACGGCGTCGTCCATGCCACGCGGGCGGAAACTGGCCGCGTCCAGTGCGGCGATGCGGACCTGCGCCGACAGCAGCAGTTCGCCGTCGCGCTCGATCCGCTGATCGAAGACCATGCTGGCCTTCTTCAGCTGGACCAGCGTGGCACTCACCTGCAGGAGGTCATCCAGCCGCGCCGGCCGGATGAAGTCCATCTGCATGGCACGTACCGCGAAGACCATGCCGTGCTCGCTGCGCATGCGCTCCTGGCCATAGCCCAGCGCGCGCATCCATTCGGTCCGGGCCCGTTCCATGAAGGCCACGTAGCGGGCGTGGTAGACCACCCCGCCTGCGTCCGTATCTTCCCAGTAAATGCGTGTCGGCCAACTGAATAGTGGCTCAACCGACATCGGGAACCTCCGCGAACAGGTCCTGCGGCGGGTTCTTCGGCTTCAGGCCCATGTGCCGGTACGCCTTGTTGGTGGCCATGCGGCCGCGCGCGGTGCGCACCAGGAAGCCCTGCTGGATCAGGTAGGGTTCGACCACGTCTTCCAGCGTGCCGCGCTCTTCGGACAGCGCGGCGGCCAGCGATTCGATGCCGACCGGGCCGCCGTCGAAGTAGTCCACCAGGGTCCTGAGCAGGCGCCGGTCGAGCTCGTCGAAACCCTCCGGGTCGACCTTGAGCATCTGCATGGCCGCCTGGGCGACCGCCACGTCGATATGGCCACCCGCCTTCACTTGGGCGTAGTCGCGCACCCGCCGCAGCAGGCGGTTGGCGATGCGCGGGGTGCCACGCGCACGGCGCGCGATCTCCCCTGCGCCGTCGGCGGTGCAGTCGATGCCCAGGATGGTGGCCGAGCGGCGTACGATCCGGGTCAACTCCTCGACACTGTAGAACTCCAGCCGCTGGACGATGCCGAAGCGGTCGCGCAGCGGCGCGGTCAGCAGGCCGGCGCGGGTGGTGGCCCCGATCAGCGTGAACGGTGGCAGGTCGATCTTGATCGAGCGGGCCGCAGGGCCCTCGCCGATCATGATGTCGATCTGGAAATCCTCCATCGCCGGGTAGAGCACTTCCTCGACCACCGGCGACAGGCGGTGGATCTCGTCCACGAACAGTACGTCGTGTGGCTGCAGGTTGGTCAACAGGGCGGCCAGATCACCGGCCTTTTCGATCACCGGGCCGGACGTCACCCGCAGCGCCACCCCCAGTTCGTTGGCGATGACGTGGCTGAGTGTGGTCTTGCCCAGCCCCGGCGGACCGAAGATCAGCACATGGTCGAGCGCGTCGCCGCGGGCCTTGGCCGCTTCGATGTAGATCTCCAGCTGCTCGCGCACCGGCGCCTGGCCCAGGTAATCGGCCAGTCGCTTGGGGCGGATGCTGGCGTCGGCGGCGTCATCCTCGCGGGTGGCGCCGGCGCCGATGATGCGGTCGTCGGTCATGTGCTGATTATGCGGCAAAAGCGCGGGTTTCGGCCGGGCTGCGCCCGGCGCCCGCAGAAGCAACGGCAACATCCAGAGCAACAGCCGAAGCGGACGTCCTGGCAGATGGCGGGGTGGGTCCGGTTCCTGGTGGGTGTCGACCTTGGTCGACACAATAGATCCACGCCATGCGTGAATGGGAGTGCGGATGACCCACGACATGGGGGCGGAGCCCTCTTCCTGTGAAAAAGGGCTCCGACCTCTGCAGTCAGATCTCGACCTGTGCGCCCAACTCAACCAGACGGTTGCCCGGAATCCGGAAGAAGCCCGTGGCCGGCGCAGCGTTGCGATGCATCAGCGCGAACAGCTTGTCGCGCCAGATCGGCATGCCGCGGTTGGCGGTGGCGACGATGGTCTCGCGGCTGGCGAAGAAGGTGGTGTCCATCGGATCGAAATAGATCCCGCCGTGGTCGCAGGAGCGCATCAACGCCAACGGTACGTCCGGCGTCTCCATGAAACCGAAGCGGACATAGACCCGGTAGAACTCGTCGCCCACCGATTCGATCTTCAGCCGCTGCCCCTCCATCGCATAGGGAATGGGCAGGGTTTCCACATGCAGGAAGACGTTGCGCTCGTGCAGCACCTTGTTGTGCTTGAGGTTGTGCATCAGTGCATGCGGAGCCACGGTCGGGTCAGCGGTGAGGAACACCGCGGTACCCGGCACGCGCACCGGCGGCGCCAGCATCAGGCCCGGCAGGAAGGTGTCGATGCGGATACCGTCCTTGCGGATCTCGTCGCGCAGCAGCTCTCGGCCACGGCGCCAGGTGCGCATCATGGTGAACAGGAAGATGCCCAGCACGACCGGGAACCAGGCGCCCTGCAGCAGCTTGGCGCCATTGGCGATGACGAAGCCGACGTCGATGATGAAGAACACCACGCACAGCGGCAGGATCCAATGGCGCGCCTTCGGCCACAGCGAGCGCGCGACCAGGGCCAGCAGCAGCGTATCGATCAGCATGGTGGCCGAGACCGAGATGCCATAGGCCACGGCCAGGTTCGACGAGCTGCGGAACGCCAGCACCAGGCCGATGACCATCACCGCGATGCCCCAGTTGATGCCCGGGATGTAGATCTGGCCGATGGTGTCGTGCGAAGTGTGCTTGATGCGCATGCGCGGGATGTAGCCGAGCTGCATGGCCTGGCGCGAGACCGAGAACGCGCCGGTGATCACCGACTGCGAGGCGATCACCGCCGCCATCGTGGCCAGGATGATCATCGGATACAGGGCCCAGTCGGGGACCGCTTCGAAGAAGGGATTCTTCACCGCTTCGGGGTGGTTCAGCACCAGCGCGCCCTGCCCCAGATAGTTCAGCACCAGGCACGGCAGCACGAAGAAGTACCAGGCATGGCGGATGGGCTTGGCACCGAAGTGGCCCATGTCGGCATACAGGGCCTCGCCACCGGTGACCGCCAGCACCACGGCGCCAAGGATGAAGATGCCGTGCCAGCTGTGCTCCATGAAGAAGCGGATCGCCCACCACGGGTTGAACGCCTTCAGCACTTCCGGCGAATCGATGATGTTGTAGATGCCGATCGCCGCCAGCGAAATGAACCACACCGAGGTGATCGGGCCGAACGCCTTGCCGATCTTCTCTGTGCCGAAACGCTGCGCGGCGAACACCATCAGCAGGACCACCACGGTGATCGGCACGATGAACGCGTGCAGGCCCGGTGCGGCCACCTCCAGGCCCTCGACGGCACCAAGCACCGAGATCGCAGGGGTGATCACGCCATCACCGAAGAACAGCGACGCACCGAAGATGCCCAGGATGCCCACCACGTAGGCCGAGCGTGAGCCGTTGCGCAGCGTACGCTGGGTCAGCGCCATCAACGCCATGATGCCGCCCTCGCCATCGTTGTCGGCGCGCATGATGATGGTCACGTACTTCAGGGTGACCACGATGTTCAGCGCCCAGAACGCCAGCGACAGCACGCCGAGCACGGTGTCGTGGTCGCTGTTGAGCCCGTAGTGCGGCGAGAACGCCTCCTTCAGGGTGTACAGCGGGCTGGTACCGATGTCACCGAAGACCACACCGATCGCACCGATGACCAGCGCCAGTCCCCCAGCCGGGGGGGCGTGACCGTGTCCGCCAGGGGCGGCTGCGTGCGGGGTTTGACTGCTGGACATGGGACTCCTGGCGAAGCTCAGGCGATGGGGGGAGGGAAAGGACGCGGCTCAGCGCAGCGCCGACTGCAGGGCCTTGCGGATGACCGTGGCCACTTCGTCGCCTTCGTTGAAGGCATCACGGGCCATGCGGGCCGCTTCAGCCGGCTTGTAGCCCAGCTGCTGCAGCGCCACGGTGGCATCGGACAGCGGGTCGGCCGGGGCCGGACCGCTGCCGGTCGGCAGCGCCCCGCCGGCACCGAACTGGGCCGCACGGTCGCGCAGCTCCAGCACCATGCGCTCGGCGGTCTTCTTGCCGATGCCCGGGATGCGGGTCAGTGCGGTGATGTCGCCCGCCTGCACCATGCGCGCGAATTCCTCGACGCTGACAGCGGACAGCACGGCCAGCGCGATCTTCGCGCCGATGCCGCTGACCTTCTGCACATCGCGGAACAGCCGACGCTCGCCTTCGCGCAGGAAGCCGTACAGCGAGACGCTGTCTTCCTTCTGCGCGTAATGGGTGTACAGCGTGACCTCGCGTCCGAGCTCGGGCAGGTCGTAGAAGGTGCTCATCGGCGCCTCCAGTTCGTAGCCCACTCCATTCACGTCCACCACCAGCCACGGCGGCGCCTTGTAGGCGACGATGCCGCGCAGTCGACCGATCATTGCGTGCAGCTCCTCATTTGCGACCCCACGCCTGGCGGGCGCTGAGCCCCAGGCGGTTGGCCGTCGCCCTTACGTGGGCGTGGGTGATCGCTACCGCCAACGCGTCGGCCGCGTCGGCCTGCAGCTTGGTTTTCAGGTTGAGCATGAGCCCGACCATGTGTTGAACCTGTTGCTTTTCCGCGCCACCACGGCCGACCACCGCCAGCTTGATCTCGCTGGCGGCGTATTCGTGCACCGGCAGGTCGCGCAGCACCACGGCCGAAATGGCTGCGCCGCGGGCCTGGCCCAGCTTCAGCGCCGAATCGGGGTTGCGCGCCATGAACACGCGCTCGATCGCCACTTCCTGCGGCTGGTACTCGCGGCACAGGTCGGCCAGACCCAGCACCAGCAGCTTCATCCGCTGCGGGAAATCGTCGGCGCCCAGCAGCACCAGGGGCTGGTGATGGACGTGGATGACGCGCCCTGCGGCATCGACATCGATGATGCCCACCCCGGTCCGCTGTGAACCGGGGTCGATGCCGAGGATGCGGGTCATGCCGCGCTCCTGGCGGGGCGGAACGGGAAGCGCTGGCAGGCGTATGGGCTCATGACTGTCCGCGGTGACCGTTCAACGGCCCGCGCCCAGGCCGTCGGTGACGGCTCAGGCGTAGGCGTCGGCGCCGAGTTCGGCGTTCGAATACACGTCCTGCACGTCGTCCAGGTCTTCAAGCATGTCCAGCAGCTTGCGGACCTGCAGGGCGACCTCGCCCTCGACCTTGATGTCGTTGTCGGCGCGGAAGGTGATCTCGGCGTGGTCGGCGAGATGCCCTGCGGCAGTCATCGCCTCCTTTACCGCGTTGAATGCGTCAGGGCTGGTGACCACGTCGATCGAGCCATCGTCCGGATAGACGACGATGTCATCGGCGCCCGCCTCGATGGCCGCTTCGGTGATCGCCTCCTCGTCAGCACCCGGGGCAAAGCTGAGCACGCCCAGGCGCTTGAACATGAAGGCCACCGAGCCCTCGGTACCCATGTTGCCGCCGCATTTGCTGAACGCGTGGCGGACATCGGCCACGGTGCGCACGCGGTTGTCGGTCAGGCAATCGACGATCACCGCCACACCGCCGGGCGCATAGCCCTCGTAGCGCACTTCCTCGTAGTCGACGCCTTCCAGCTCACCGGTGGCCTTCTTGATCGCACGTTCAATCACGTCCTTGGACATGTTCACGGCCAGGCCCTTGTCCATCGCCACGCGCAGGCGCGGGTTGTTGTTGGGGTCGCCTCCACCGCCGCGCGCGGCCACGCCGATCTCGCGGATGATCTTGGTGAAAATCTTGCCGCGCTTCGCGTCGGACGCGTTCTTGCGGGCTTCGATGGAGGGGCCTCTACCCATGGGTGCTACCGTCTGGCTGCTTCAGGATCAAGGCGCGGATTCTACCTGATCGGGCGCTGCAACCGTGTCTAGGGCGGATGGACACCGCTGCGCTCGCCGGGCATGGCCCGGCGCTACCGCGAATGCGCCGCCTGCCTGAGACGCCGCTGCGCTCGCCGGGCATGGCCCGGCGCACGGTGCGCATCGCCCGGGCGCCTACGCGGCCGCAGCGTCGCGGCTGTGATCGAACCGGCCGTGGCGCAGGAAGTGCGCGGTCTGCCGTGCCGCATCGGGCGAAACCACCAGGCCGCTGTGGCTGGTACGCACCACGCAATGATCGGCCAGACCCGGCAGGCGGGTTTCCGCCAGCGCCACCGTGCCGTCGGAGGCATCGTCGATCGCGCCGAGCAGGCTGCCCAGCCCATGCGGCACCGAACCGGCGATCAGGCCGACCGCAGCCGTGCCCTGCCAGTCGGGCAGGCCGTCAAGCAGCAGTTCGCTGCTGCGGCCCAAGGCCAGGCCCCAGCCATGCTCGGACAGCGAACGCGCGGTACCGCTGCCGCGCAGCGGCGAGCCAAGGCAGACCACGCGCTGTACCTGCAGCTGCGGTTGCCGGCGCAGTGCCTCCAGCGCCAGCAGCCCGCCAAGGCTGTGGCCGACCAGCGACAGCGGTCCGGCATCGGCCAGACGCTCCAACAGCTGAGGTACCGCTACATCCGGGCCGCCGAACACGGAGGAATAGCCAAAGGTCTGCACCCGGAACCCGCGCGCGCGCAGGCGCCACGCCAGCGGCCCTACCCAGGCGCGGGCGTTCCAGATGCCATGGAGCAGCAGTACGGGGGGGGTCATGTGCAACAGCCTGGCGATCAGCGGGGCGAAAACGTGAGGTGATTGAACACAGGCCGGCAGAAAGCGGCGGTGAACGCGCTCAGGCCGTTCGCGGCGCGCGGCGCAGGATGAACTCCAGATCGTTGGTCTGGCCGACCGGGAACAGGTACTGCCCGGCCTTCTCGAAGCCGTAACGGGCGTAGAAGCGCTGTGCGCCGAAGTTCTCCGACCACACGCCCAGCCACAGTGTCCTCGGGCCGTCGCGCTCCAGCCACGCCAGCGCGGTTTCCAGCAGGCGGCTGCCCCAGCCACAACTCTGCTGCGACTTGACCAGGTACAGGCGCTTGAGCTCGCCATCCCCCGCTTTCACATCCTGATGGGGCAGGCCACAGGGGCCGGCGGCGGCATGACCGACCGCCTCCCCTTCCCGCTCCAGCAACCACACGGCGTAATCCGGGTGAGCCAGGATCGTGCGCTGGCGCTCGACCGTGTAGGACTCCTGCAGGAAAGCCTGCAGGTCCTGCGGCGGATACAGGTGGCCGAAAGTCTCGGTGAACGTGCGTGCGGCCAGCGCCGACAAGGTCGGCGCGTCGTCCACGGTGGCGCGGCGGATCGAGTACATGCAGGAAGTTGACGTCAGCGCGAAGGGCGGGTCAAGCCTTTTCAGGCGATTCCGCGTCTTCGTCTTCGTCTTCCTCGTCCTCTTCCTCGTACTCCTCTTCGTCCTCGTCCTCTTCTTCGCCTTCCTCGTCCTCGTCGTACTCTTCTTCCTCTTCGTCGTCTTCGTAATCCTCGACGCCGAAGTCTTCACCGTCCCAGCGGCCTTCGCCGTCGGCGACGAAGGTCAGGGCCATCGCCGCCGGGTTGGTACCGACGCGGACCAGCCAACCACCGAACACGCGTGCCCGCTCGGTGACCAGGTTGGCCTCGGAGCCTTCATTGCCCAGCTTTTCCCACTCCAGCGAAAACGCAAACTCGGTCATTGCCTGGATCTCCTGATCAGTTTTTCTTGGGGCGAACCTGGATGTGCACTTCGGCCAGCTGCTCGTCGACGATCGGCGACGGCGCGTCGGTCATCAGATCCTGTGCACCGGTGGTCTTCGGGAACGGGATGACGTCGCGGATCGACTCGGTACCGGCCATCAGCGCGGCGATGCGGTCGATGCCGAATGCGATGCCGCCGTGCGGCGGCGCGCCGTAGTTCAGCGCGTCGAGCAGGAAACCGAACTTCGCACGCGCTTCTTCGGCACCGATGCCGAGCAGCTCGAACACCGCGCTCTGCATGTCCGGGCGATGGATACGGATCGAGCCGCCGCCGATTTCATTGCCGTTGAGCACCATGTCGTAGCCGCGCGAGACCGCGGTACGGGCATTGGCGCGCAGGTCGGCGATATCGTCCACGGCCGGTGCGGTGAAGGGGTGATGCAGGGCGACATAGCGCTGCGCCTCGTCGTCCCATTCGAACATCGGGAAATCGGTGACCCACAACGGGCGCCAGCCATCGGCGACCAGGCCGAAGTCCTTGCCGGCCTTCAGGCGCAGTGCGCCCATGAAGTCGGAGACCTTGTTGTAGCCACCGGCACCGAAGAACACGATGTCACCCTTGCCGGCGCCGACGTGGGCAACCAGCGCGGCGAAGGCGTCTTCGCTGAAGAACTTCTGGATCGGCGAGCTGACCTCGCCGTTGTCGGCGATCTTGATGTAGGCCAGGCCCTTGGCGCCGTACTTGGCGGCGTGCGCAGCGTACTCATCGATCTGCTTGCGGCTCAACGCTGCGCCACCGGGGATGCGCAGCGCGGCGACGCGGCCATCGGCGTCGTTGGCCGGGCCGGTGAACACCGGGAACTCACTGCCCTTGACCAGCTCGGCCACGTCCACCAGTTCCAGCGCGATGCGCAGGTCCGGCTTGTCCGACCCATACCGGCGCATCGCTTCGGCCCAGGTCATGCGCGGGAAGCTGGCATCCAGGTCGACGTCCACCACTTCCTTGAAGATGGCGCGGATCATCTCTTCGACGAAATCCTGCACGTCGCGCTCGCGCACGAAGGCGAACTCCATGTCCAGCTGGGTGAATTCCAGCTGGCGGTCGGCACGCAGCGCTTCATCGCGGAAGCAGCGCGCAATCTGGTAGTAACGGTCGAAGCCGGCCACCATCAGGATCTGCTTGAACAGCTGGGGGCTCTGCGGCAGTGCGTAGAACTCGCCCGGATGCATGCGCGCCGGCACCAGGAAGTCGCGCGCGCCCTCCGGGGTGGCCTTGGTCAGGATCGGGGTTTCGATGTCCTGGAAGCCACGCGCATCCAGGTGACGGCGCAGCGCCTGCACCAGCTTGATGCGGGTGCGCTGCATGCGCTGCATTTCCGGGCGGCGCAGGTCCAGGTAGCGGTACTTCAGGCGGGTATCTTCGCCCGGATTCTCGTGGGCGTGGAACGGCAGCGGCGCCGCCTTGTTCAGCACGGTAATGGCCGTGGCGATCACTTCCACCCTGCCGGTGGCCATCTTGTCGTTCACCGCGTGGCGGGCACGCACCACGCCTTCCACCTGCAGCACATCCTCATAGCCCAGGCTGGCCGCGACCGCGAACACTTCGGCGTTGTCGACCTCAACCGTCACCTGCACGATGCCTTCATGATCGCGCAGATCGATGAAGCAGACGCCGCCCTGGTTACGGGCCACGTCGGTCCAGCCGGCGAGGGTGACAGTCTGGCCAATCAGGGTCTCGTCGACCAGGCCGCAGAAGTGGGTACGCATGGGGGAAAGCTCCGCTGGAGAACGCCGGCACCCGATGGGGCCGGAAAGCCCCGTATTCTGCGGCCGAGGCCCCGGCCGGGGCAAATGCGGGGCAGTCACACGGGCTTTATCCGTTCCGTCCTTATAGTCGCGCACCACACACCGTATGGGGATTCGCCATGAAAACGCTGTCCCTGGCCAGCCTGGCCGTCACCCTCAGCCTGGGCGCCCTCGCCGGGCTCACCCTCTCCCCCGCCCCCGCCGCCGCGCAGAACGGCGTCATCCGCTGCGAAAGCCAGAACAACCGCGAACGGGTCTGCACGACCGGCTGGCGCAGCGCGCAGCTGGTACGCCAGCTGTCCGGCTCGGCCTGCCAGGAAGGCCGTACCTGGGGCAGCCGCAACGGCAGCATCTGGGTCAACAACGGCTGCCGTGCCGAATTCGTCGAGGGTCGCGGCGGTTGGGGCGGTGGCAATGGCGGTTGGGGGGGCAACAACGGCGACACCATCCGCTGCGAAAGCCAGAACAACCGTGAACGCAGCTGTCCGGTCGGCTGGCGCAATGCCCGCCTGGTCCGCCAGTTGTCCGGCAGTCCCTGCCAGGAAGGCCGCACCTGGGGCGTGCGCAATGGCGCGGTGTGGGTCAGCAATGGCTGCCGCGCCGAGTTCGCTGAAGCCCGCGGTGGCTGGGGCGGCGGCAACGGCGGCTGGGGCGGCGGCGGCAACAGCAATTACTCCATCACCTGCAGCAGCAACAACAACCGCGTCCAGAACTGTGACTGGGACGAGCGTCAGGGCCGGCCGGTGCTGCAGCAGCAGTTGTCGGGCAGCGCCTGCCAGGAGGGCCGCAGCTGGGGCTATGCGCGAGGCCAGGTCTGGGTGAGCAACGGCTGCCGGGCCCGCTTCGGCACGCGCTGACGGGAAGATGAAACGAATCTGCGGGCGCACGGCGGCACCGTCGCCGCCGCGCTCGCCGGGGATGGCCCGGCACTGCCAGGCACGATTGGAGCGCTACGGCGCGGTTGCCGGCGGAGCCTCGTCGCCCCACGGTGCCGGCGGCAACGCCACCGGCTTGCTCAGATCGAACTGCACACGGAAGCGGCGGCCTTCGGGACGGGTCAGCTCGTAGACGAAGCGCTGGTCCGGCTCGATCTCCATCGCCCACACATTGTGGGTGGACGCCAGCATGTCGGCGCGGCGGAACATGGCTACCGAATCGGCATCGGCCGGGAACTGCTGGCGTTCAGCAGTACCCGGCGGACGGCTGTCGCCGCCATACAGGGTGATCGCATCAGGGCTGCCATCGGCATGCCGGTGATCGTGCTTGAGCCGCAGCCCGCTCTCGGTGCGGGTCAGGACCCAGGTCCGCGAATGATCATCGCCGACATGGAAGGGGATGCGCAGCTCATGCCCGGGATCGGCACAGCCCCGCACGTGCATGACCAGCCGCTGCCCGGCGAAGGGGTCCTTGCCGGTCGGTGCCGGCGTGTCCTCCACCACTTTGCCCTCATACGCCTGGCCGCAGTGGGCGGCGATCGCAGCCATGAAGGCGTCGGCCGGGGCCGTCGCCACGTCGTGGGCGACCGTATGCGAGGGCTGTGAGCAGGCTGCGAGCGTGAGCAGGGCGGCAGAAGCAGTGACGAGGGCAGGCAGTTTCATGCCCCAACCCTAACGACCATGGCCGGCCTGCGCAAACCGTTCACCCGTTCAACGCCCCGTATCCACGCCCTCCGCCAGGGTCTCGGTTGCCGCCACGGGTGCGGCCTCGCCCGCCCCGTCCGGCTCCTGCTCGACCGGGTCGACATCGAAGGGCGTGCGGAACACCAGCGAGGGCAGCAGGGTGGTCAGCGCCGCGTACAGCAGCAATGCGCCGAACAGCACCGCCGGAATCTGGAACCGCTCACGCATGATCGCGGCCAGGACCAGGGTGAAGATCAGCGTCGGCGCCAGCGCCAGCGACACGCACAGACTGCTGCGGAAACTCTCACCGAACATCAGCCGGCGCTGCAGCCAGACCACGCCGATACGCAGCGGCAGCACCACCAGGGTGATCACGATGCCCAGCCCCAGCGCTTCGAAGCTCAATGCCTCGGCGGGAACCTTGGTGCCGGCATTGAAGAAGTAGAACGGCACGAAGAACGATGCGAACAGCCGCAGTGCATGCAGGTTCTCGTGCGAGGCCAGCAGCGGCATGCGCTGGTGCAGCAGCCGTGCGACCAGGCCTGCGATGAAGGCGCCCACCAGGTAATACACCCCCAGCAGGTAGGTGATGTAGGCAGCGACCATGCCGACCATGACCAGCAGCGAGAACTCCGAACCAGGCGCGTGCGGCGCCACCCAGCGACCCAGCGCGATGAACAGCAGCGGCAGGCCGACCATCATCGCCAGCAGGGCCAGGCTGGACAGGGCCATGTGACCGGGATCGCCGGCCTGCAGCACGATGAACAGTGCCGCCAGCGCCAGCAGCTCACCGGCGATGGCCTTGCTGGTCACCCAGAACCGCTCGTCCTCGCTCAGACCCAGCCGCGACAGCGAATCCATGATGAAACCCGTGGAGGGCGTCAGCAGCGCCAGGGCCAGCAGGCCCGCGGCCTGCCACGGCAGGCCGGCGTAGCGCCAGGCCAGCCAGCCGACACCGAACAGGGTGGCGCTGCGCACCACAAGATGCGCCAGCAGGGGCCACATGCCACGGCGCAACGCCTGCAGATCGACCTCCAGACCTGCGAACAGGAACAGGGACGAGATGCCGAGCGTGGCCAGCAGCCCGATCACCGCGTCGTGGGCCTGGTCCCCGAGCCACAGCATGCCGATGATCCCGAACAGCAGGCAGGTAAGCGGTGCGGGCAGGCTGAAGCGCTGCAGCGCGCGCGGGATCACCAGCAGCGCGAAGATCAGCAGCAGGTAGATCAACTCATGGCTCATGGGGGACTTCCGTGTGGTTTCGAACGCGCGCAGGATGCGCGCGCACGACCCTCGGAGCAAGCCCGGCCCGGAGACTGGCGGGCGTCAGCCGATCAGCCTGTCCGCGATGCGTCCAACCTGCGCCAGCACGCTGGCGCGTTGATCGTTGCTGATGTCCGCAGCCTGCAGGTAGGCCGTAATCACCCAGGGGGACCCTCCCTCCATGGGCCACAACACGGCGGTGTCATTGCGTGCATCCTCGCCATTGCTGCCGGTCTTGTCGCCCACCCGCCAGCGCGCGCCCAGCCCTGCGCGCAGGCACGCATCGCCGGTTTCGTTGTCGATCAGCCAGTCGGCCAGTTGCTGGCGCGCGCCCGGCGCCAGCGCATCGCCCAGCACCAGCCGCTGCAGGGTCGCGGCCATCGCCGCCGGCGTGGTGGTGTCACGTGGATCACCCTCGGCGAAGCTGTTCAGTTCCGGCTCGAGACGATCGCTGCGGGTCACGCTGTCGCCCTGAGCGCGCAGGAAGGCCGTCACGGCGGGCGGCCCGCCCACCACGTCGAACAACAGATTGGCCGCCGTGTTGTCGCTGGTGATGATCGTTGCCCGGCACAGGTCGCGTACGGTCAGATCCTTGCCGGCGTGGCGGCGCGCCACCGGCGCATGCGAGAGCAGGTCGGCCTCGCGCACCGGCACGCGCCTGTCCAGCAACCCGGGCACGCGCCGTGACTGGTCCAGCACCGTGGCCGCCAGCACCGTCTTGAACGTGCTGCACAGCGGGAACCGCTCATCCTGGCGATGGCCGATGCGGCGACCGCTGGCGGTATCCAGCACGGTCACGCCAAGCCGGCCCGCGCAGGCCTTTTCCAGGGCGGCAAAGTCCGTGGCGGCGGCGATCGCGCCGGCCGCCGCCGACGTGCCAACGCCCCTGCCGGCAGCACGGGCGATCAGCGGCAGAGCCAGTGAAGACACCACTGCTGAAGTACTGAACTGAAGGAATCGTCGACGGGGCAACATGCAGGACCTCCGGAAAGTGAACCCGATTATCGAAAGCCCCCGCCGCGCCTGACCAGCGCGTTTTTTCAGCACGTGCCATCAATTTCATTCATGCCTAAGAAGGGCATTCAACGGAGATTCCACGAGCCGTCCGGATCCCGCTACGATCAGTCATCATTTCAGCTCACGGCTTTCCGATGCTGCATCCGACTCTGCCGCTCAACGCCCTGCGCGCCTTCGAAGCAGCGGCCCGCCACCAGAACTTCACCCGCGCCGCGCTTGAGCTGTGCGTCAGCCAGGCCGCGTTGAGCCATCAGATCCGGGGGCTGGAGGACCGGCTGGGGATCCGCCTGTTCCATCGCCTGCCTCGCGGCGTCGCCCTCACCGATGAAGGCGCCGCGCTGTTCCCGGTGCTCAACGAAGCGTTCGAGCGCATCTCGGCCAGCATCGCGCGCTACACGGGGGGAGCGGCCCGCGAAGTGCTGACGCTGGGCGTGGTGGGTACCTTCGCCACCGGCTGGCTGCTGCCACGCCTGGCCGCGTTCGAGGCCACGCATCCGGATATCGAGCTTCGCGTGCAGACGCACAACAACCGCATCGATCTTGCCGGCGAAGGCCTGGACCTGGCCATCCGCTTCGGTGAGGGCGACTGGCAGGGGCAGGCCTGCACGGCGATCCTGGATGCGCCGTTCGCACCGCTGTGCGCCCCCGCCCTGGCACGCCGGCTGAAACAGCCGCGTGATCTGGGCACGCTGCCGCTGCTGCGCTCCTATCGCAATGACGAATGGCCGCGCTGGCTGCAGGCGGCCGGGGTCAGCGGCGTGGAGGCGCGCGGGCCGGTATTCGATTCGTCGCTGACCTTGGCCATGGCCGCTGCCGGAGGGGCCGGCGTGGCCCTGCTGCCGCTGCGCATGTTCGAACAGGAACTGGCGGAAGGACGGCTGCTGCAGCCGTTCGCCACGACGCTGGAACTGGGCCGCTACTGGCTGACGAGGCTGCGCTCACGCGCCGAGCGTGAGCCTGCACGACGCTTCCGGGAATGGTTGCAGGCGCAGGGCTGACGCGCGCGAGCGGTAGCGCCGGGCCATGCCCGGCGAGCGCAGTGCATCGGGAACACCACCGGGCATGGCCCGGCGCCCTCCATCAGGACTCCAGCAGCTCCATCCAGGCAGCTTCAGCCTTTTCCAGCTGCGCAGCGGCCGTTTCGCGATCACGGCCCAGCACGGCCATGCGGGTGCTGTCGGCATAGTTGGCCGGGTCCGCCAGTTGACGGTCCAGTTCAGCCAGGCCGGCTTCCAGCTCGGCCACCTTGGCTTCCGCCGCGGCCAGCTTGTGCGGATTCACAGGCTTCTTCTGCACGACCTGCGCAACCGGTGCGGTCTTGACCACCACCGGCTCTTCCACCTGCTCCATGCGCGCCTTGGTGCCCTGCGCCTGCGGACGGGTGCGCAGCCACGCAGCGTAGGCGTCGAGATCTCCGTCGAACGGCTCGACCACGCCATCGGCCACGCGCCAGTAGGTATCGCAGACCAGGCCGATCAGGTGGCGATCATGGGAGACCATCACGATCGCGCCTTCGAAGGTTGCCAGCGCTTCGGCCAGCGCCTCGCGCATTTCCAGGTCCAGGTGGTTGGTCGGTTCGTCCAGCAGCAGCACGTTCGGCTGCTGCCAGGCGATCAGCGCCAGCGCCAGGCGCGCACGCTCACCACCGGAGAAGCCATCGACCGGCTCGAATGCACGATCACCCGGGAAATTCCACTTGCCGAGAAAATCGCGGAACGACTGGTTCGGCGCATCCGGCGCGATCTCGCGGAAATGCTCCATCGGCGACTGGCCTTCGTGCAGCGACTCGACCGTGTGCTGTGCGAAGTAGCCGATCTTCAGGTCCGGATGGGCCATGCGCTCTCCGGCAATCGGTGCCAGCTCGCCCACCAGGGTCTTCACCAGGGTGGTCTTGCCGGCGCCGTTGGGGCCGAGCAGGCCGATACGCTGTCCCGCTTCCAGACCAAAGCCGACGTTGTGCAGGATCACGGCGTCCTGGCCATAGCCCGCCTCGACATGATTCAGGCGGATCAGCGAGAACGGCAGTTTGGCGGGCGGTGCGAACTCGATACGGAACTCGCGCTCGGCACGCACCGCCTCGGTACCGGCCAGCTTGGCCAGACGCTTCATGCGGCTCTGCGCCTGCGCGGCCTTGCTGGCCTGCGCCTTGAAGCGGTCGATGAAGCTCTGCAGGTGGGCCCGCTCGGCCTGTTCCTTCTCGTGCGCGATCTGCTGCTGGCGCAGCTGCTCGGCACGTTGGCGCTCGAAATCGGTGTAGCCGCCCGGGTACAGCTTGGCGCCGCCCCCATGCAGGTGCAGGGTGTGGGTGGCAACGTTGTCGAGGAACTCGCGGTCATGCGAGATCAGCAGCAGCGTGCCGGGGTACTTCAGCAGCCACTGTTCCAGCCAGTACACCGCATCCAGATCGAGGTGGTTGGTCGGTTCGTCGAGCAGCAGCAGGTCGCTGGGCATCATCAGCGCGCGGGCCAGGTTCAGGCGCACGCGCCAGCCACCGGAGAAGGAGGACACCGCGCGGTGGTGGGTCTCGGCCGGGAATCCGAGGCCGTGCAGCAGCTTGCCGGCACGTGCTTCGGCGTCATAGGCGCCCATCTCGGCCATCCGGGTATGGGCATTGGCCACCGCCTCCCAGTCTTCACGGGCGGTCGCATCGGCCTCTTCGGCCAGCACGGCGGCCACTTCCGTATCGCCACCGAGCACGAAGCTCAACGCCGGATCCGGCAGCGACGGGGTTTCCTGGGCCACGCTGGCAATGCGGACCTTGCCGGGCAGGTCGACGTCGCCCTTGTCGGCCTCCAGTTCGCCCTTCACCGCCGCGAACAGGCTGGACTTGCCGGCACCGTTGCGGCCGACCACGCCCACCCGGTAACCGGCATGCAGGGTCAGGTCGACGTTGGACAACAGCAGCCGCTCGCCGCGGCGCAAGGCGAAATTACGAAGCGAAATCATCGGGGGAGGGGTCCATATAACCGGATGGAATGTGCTGGTAAGCACTGTTCCTGCGACGCAATTCTAGCGTTAACGAATACTTGACGCGCCCCGGGATGCGCAGCGGCTGGCGTTTCCTCTCTCCCACGTCCTCACCGCACGTGTCCCGGGCCCCTCTCATGATGATGCCCATCGCGGCTAAATGGTTGCTGCTGCAACGTTTTTTCCGATGGCCGGCATTTGACAGGCACTGAATATCCCGTTAATTCCTATTTTGCGCACCGCAACAACCGTCGTCCGCTTCACCTCGTGATGTCGATACCGGTGCCGTCCCCGCCAACCGGAGTTCCGTCCCGATGACCCGCAAGACCAGCCTGATCGCCGCCGCCGTCGCTGTCGCACTCGGTGGCTCTCCGTTCCTCGCCGCCGCCCAGCAGAGCGGTACTGCCGCCAACACACTGGACACCGTGATCGTCACCGGTACCCGCGTGGCCGACCGCACGGTCGCCGAATCGCAGTCCCCGATCGACATCATCACCCCTGAGGTTCTGCAGTCCACCGGCACCAGCGAACTGGCCACCGCGCTGTCGCGTGCCCTGCCCTCGCTGAACTTCCCGCGCCCGGCCCTGACCGACGGCACCAGCGGCGTGCGACCGGCGCAGCTGCGTGGCCTGTCACCGGACCAGGTGCTGGTGCTGGTCAACGGCAAGCGCCGCCACACCTCCGCCATGATCAACGTCAACGGCAGCATCGGCCGCGGCTCGTCGGCGGTGGACATCAATGCGATTCCGATCGCCGCCATCGAGCGCGTTGAAGTGCTGCGCGACGGCGCTTCGGCGCAGTACGGCTCGGACGCCATCGCCGGCGTCATCAACATCGTGCTCAAGGGCAGCGGCAGCGGCGGCAGCCTGGCCGTCGACTACGGCCAGTATTCGGCCGGCGATGGCAACAAGTACCAGCTCTCCGGCGATACCGGCGTGGAGTTCGGCAGCGGCCGTGGCCGCCTGCACGTGGCCGGGCAGATCAGCCAGCAGGATGAAAGCAACCGCGCCGGTCCTTACCAGGGCAGCACACCGAACACCGGCAATTTCCCTGGCATCGGCGAGACGACCTTCGTGGTCGGCGATCCGCGCGTGGATGCGACCGCCGCCTCGGCCAACGCCAGCTTCGACTTCAGCGACCGCGTTACCGGCTACGCCAGCGCGCTGCTCAGCAACCGCGACATCACCTCGTTCGCGTTCTACCGCTCGCGCAACCACAGTGGGCAGGGCGCCCTGCTGGCCCAGGTCTACCCCGACGGCTTCGTGCCGCAGATCAACCAGTACTCCAAGGACCGCTCGCTGGTGGCCGGCGTCAAGGGCAGCACCGACAGCGGCTGGACCTGGGACCTGAGCCTGAACCACGGCGAGAACACTCTGGATTTCCACACCCGCAACACCATCAACTACAGCCTGGGCACGGCCAGCCCGAGCTCGTTCTACGACGGCACGTTGAAGTACCAGCAGGACATCTTCAATGCCGACCTGACCAAGTCGCTGGACTGGGGCCTGGCCTATCCGGTGACGCTGTCCTTCGGTGGTGAGTACCGCAAGGAGAAGTGGGACCAGAACCCGGGCGAGCTGAATTCGTACACCGGCAGCGGCGCACAGGGCTTCGCCGGCTTCACCCCGACCAATGAAGTGCATACCGACCGCCACAACTATGCGGTCTACGCCGGCCTGGAAGCGGACCTGACCGAGAAGTTCTCCGCCGGCCTCACCGGGCGCTACGAAGACTATTCGGACTTCGGTGACCGCTTCTCCGGCAAGCTTTCGGCACGCTACGCGTTCACCGACAAGGTCGCGCTGCGGGCCACCGCGTCCAGTGGCTTCCGCGCGCCATCGCTGGGCCAGCAGGGCTACCAGGCGGTGACCAGCACCATCATCAACGGTGACTTCTTCGAACGCGGCACTTTCCCCACCACCAGCCCGGCCGCACAGGCGCTGGGCGCCTCGCCACTGAAGGCCGAGACCTCCACCAGCTACAGCCTGGGCCTGGTGCTGCAGCCGGTGGACCGCCTGTACGTGACCATCGATGCGTACCAGATCGACATTGACGATCGCATCGCGCTGTCCTCCAACATCACCACCACGCCGGCTGCAGCCGCGCTGCTGGGCGGGCTGGGCCTCCCGCAGGTGACGGCCTTCTCGTACTTCACCAATGCACTGGACACGCGCACGCGGGGCGTGGACTTCGTCTCCAGCTATACCGTGCCCTTCAGTGCCAGCAGCCTGGAGCTGACGGCGGCCTACAGCTACAACGAAACCGAAGTGAAGCGGGTGAACGGGTCTCCGTCGGTGTTCCCGACGCTGGGTATCTCGCAGTCGCTGATCGGCCGCGATGAGATCGGCCGCATCGAGGACAGCTATCCGCGCGACAAGGCGATCCTCAGCGGCACCTGGCGCTCGGATCATTGGGAGCTGGGCCTGGCGGCCACACGCTACGGCAAGTTCACCGTGCGCAATTCGGCCACCGCGCTGCGTGACCAGACCTACGGTGATGCCTGGGTAGTGGATGCCTCGGCCAGCTACAAGCCGAGCAGCAACTGGACCCTGACCGTCGGCGCGGACAATCTGCTGGACAAGTATCCGGACCGGACGGCGGACCTGCAGAACTCGACCTTCGGCATGCTGCCGTACAGCAACTACTCGCCGTTCGGCTTCAACGGCGCGTATGTGTACGGGCGTATCCGGTACACCTGGTAAGCGGCACCGGTAACGCCGGGCCACGCCCGGCGGCGCGGTGGAACCTGCATCCCTTCTGTTCCGGCAGAAGGGATCGGCCCTGTACTGCTCAAACCATCCGTTCCACCTGCCGGGTTTGCTGCATCTGGCCGCTTGGGTGAAAATCGGGACATCCCCCTCCCCGAACCCTGCGAGTGCCGATGCACCATGACACCGACCTGATCAACATCGTCGCCGTTGGCCTGGGGCTCGCCTTCATCTTCGGCGCGCTGGCCAACAAGCTGCGTTTGTCTCCCCTGGTCGGGTATCTGGTTGCTGGCATCTGCGTGGGGCCATTCACCCCGGGGTTCGTCGCCGACCAGGCGCTGGCCAACCAGCTGGCCGAACTGGGCGTGATGCTGCTGATGTTCGGCGTCGGCCTGCACTTCTCGCTGAAGGACCTGATGGCGGTCAAGGCCATCGCCATCCCGGGTGCCATCGGCCAGATCGCAGTGGCCACCCTGCTCGGCTGGGGCGTGGCGTGGTTGATGGGCTGGCCGACACTGCATGGGGTGATCTTCGGCTTCTCGCTGGCCACCGCCAGTACCGTGGTCCTGCTGCGGGCGATGGAAGAGCGCCGCCTGCTGGAGACCATGCGCGGCAAGATCGCAGTGGGCTGGCTGATCGTGGAGGATCTGGCCTGCGTACTGGCACTGGTGATGATGCCGGTGCTCGCCGGCGTGTTCGGCCCCGATGCGGCCAAGGAAACCCACACCGTCGGCAGCGTGCTGGCCGATCTGGGCTGGACGTTCGTGCAGCTTGGCCTGTTCGTGGCCGTGATGCTGGTGGTCGGTCGGCGGGTCATTCCCTGGATCCTCGAACGCATCGCCGGCACCGGCTCGCGCGAGCTGTTCACCCTGTCAGTGCTGGCGATCGCACTGGGCGTGGCCTTCGGTTCGGCCATGCTGTTCGGCGTGTCCTTCGCGCTGGGCGCGTTCTTCGCCGGGATGCTGCTCAACGAATCGGAACTGAGCCACAAGGCGGCGCATGATTCGCTGCCGCTGCGCGATGCGTTCGCGGTGCTGTTCTTCGTTTCGGTGGGCATGCTGTTCGACCCCAACATCGTCGTGCAGCATCCGTGGCAGGTACTGGCCACGGTGCTGATCATCATGTTCGGCAAGTCCGCCGCCGCCTTCTTCATTGTGCGTGCGTTCGGCCACCCGAGCAGCACCGCGCTGACCATCTCGGCCAGCCTGGCGCAGATCGGTGAGTTCGCCTTCATCATCGCCGGCCTCGGTGTCTCGCTGCAGATCCTGCCGAAGGAAGGACAGTCGCTGGTGCTGGCCGGTGCACTGGTGTCGATCATGCTCAACCCGCTGGTGTTCGGCCTGCTCGACCGCTGGCAGGCGAAGCAGGAGCAGCTGCCGCAGGCGCCGGAGCCGGAAGAAGCCACCGGGCCCTCGCGCGACCTGCATGACCACGCCATCGTGATCGGCTACGGCCGCGTCGGCAGCGAGCTGGCGCAGGTGCTGCGCGACCGCGGCGTACCGGTGCTGGTGATCGATGACAACAAGGACCATGTCGAGCGTGCACATGCCAGTGGCCTCGCGGCGATCCGTGGCAGCGCCGCGGCCGACCGGGTGCTGGCCGAGGCCCACCCGGAGCGCGCCAAGATCGCCGTCCTGGCCATTCCGCAGCCACTGGAAGCCGGCGAAGCGCTGGCCAAACTGCGCGCGATCAATCCCGAGCTGACCCTGCTGGCACGGGCACACAGCGATGCTGAAGTGAAGCACCTGCTGGAACATGGCGCCGATGGCACGGTGATGGCCGAGCGCGAGCTGGCCTATTCGCTGGCGGAGATGATCATGTCCACCCCGCCCTACCGGAATCTCGGCCAGCACAGCATTCCGGTGGTGTGAGGCAGGGCGGATGGCGTAGCGCCGGGCCATGCCCGGCGGCTGCCATGAAAAATCCCCGGTCGACCCGCATCGACCGGGGATAGGTAACACCAGTGCCACGCCTTGGAGAGGCAGCTCCACCGTAGCGCATCGCGGCGGCGGTGGTGATCGCCACTGGCGATGACGACCAAGCGCCTGGCTATCAGGCGCCGGCCAGCGCCTGCTGCAGGTCGGCCTGCAGGTCGCCGATGTGCTCGATGCCGATCGACAGCCGCACCGTGTCTTCGCTGACCCCGGCACGGGCCAGTTCATCGGCATCCAGCTGGCGATGGGTGGTGGATGCCGGATGGGTGGCCAGCGACTTGGCGTCACCCAGGTTGACCAGCCGCGTGAACAGCTTCAGTGCGTCCAGGAAGCGGGCACCGGCCTCACGTCCGCCAGGGAGACCGAAGGTCAGCACGCCCGAGCCCTGCCCACGCAGGTAACGCTGTGCGCCGGCATGCTCAGGGTCATCCGGCAGGCCGGCATAGCGCACCCACGCCACCTTGGGATGCTGCTTCAGATACTGCGCCACGGCCAGCGCGTTGGCGTTGATCCGTTCCATGCGCAGGGCCAGGGTCTCGATGCCCTGCAGGATGAGAAACGCATTGAACGGCGACAGTGCCGCGCCGGTATTGCGCAGCGGTACCACCCGCGCCCGGCCGATGTAGGCGGCCGGGCCGAGGGCGTCGGTGTAGACCACACCGTGATAGCTCGGGTCCGGCTGGTTGAGACGGGCGAAACGCTGTGGCTGCGCCGTCCAGTCGAAGCGGCCCGAATCGATGATCGCTCCCCCCAGACTGTTGCCATGGCCGCCGAGGTACTTGGTCAGCGAGTGCACCACGATATCCGCGCCATGCTCGAATGGGCGCAGCAGGAAAGGCGTGGCAACCGTGTTGTCGACAATCAAGGGCACGCCGGCGGCATGGGCGACTTCGGCAATCGCGGCGATGTCGGTGACATTCCCGCGTGGATTGCCGATCGACTCCACGAACACCGCCTTGGTTCGGTTGTCGATGAGGGGAGCAAAGGCTGACGGATCGGCCGGATCGGCGAATCGCGCCTGGATGCCGTACTGCGGCAGCGTATGCGCCAGCAGATTGAGGCTGCCGCCATACAGCGCACTGGCGGCGACGATGTTGTCGCCTGCTTCGGCGATGGTCTGGATCGCATAGGTGATCGCAGCCTGCCCGGATGCCAGCGCCAGCGCACCGATCCCGCCTTCCAGCGCGGCCAGACGTTGCTCCAGCACGTCGGTGGTGGGATTCATGATGCGGGTATAGATGTTGCCCTGCACCTTCAGATCGAACAGATCGGCGCCGTGCTGGGTGTCATCGAAGGCGTAGGCCACGGTCTGGTAGATGGGCACCGCCACTGCGCGCGTGGTCGGGTCGGGCCGGTAGCCGCCGTGCACGGCCAGGGTTTCCAGTTGCCACTGCGGATCACTCATCGCGTCAGGTTCCATCCGGGGAAACCTGCACGATAGGCGACCCCACCGCGCACGCTGAGAGCCGCTGGCGATGAGCCCGTAACCTGTGGTTATCAGGACCTGCCCGGCAGCCCGCAGGTTCCCGCCCCCATGGGCGGGAACCCGGCCGACATCAGGCCTTGGCGAACACCAGGTGACCGCCGTCGTTGCCGACCTCGATGGTGTCACCGTTGGCGAAGGCGCCCGACAGGATCTTCTGTGCCAGCGGATTCTCCAGCTGCGACTGGATCGCGCGCTTCAGCGGGCGTGCGCCGTATACCGGATCGAAGCCCACATTGCCCAGCAGGTCGAACGCGGCGTCGGACACCACCAGCTTCAGGCCGCGCTCGGCCAGCCGCTTCTCCAGCCCGCGCATCTGGATGCGCGCGATCTGCTTGATCTGCTGCTTGTCCAGCGGGTGAAACACCACGATATCGTCGAGGCGGTTGATGAACTCCGGACGGAAGTGCGCCTGCACCACCCCCATCACCGCGGCCTTCATCTGCATGTAGGCCTCCGGGCTGTCGTCACCGCTCATGTCCTGGATCTGGTGCGAGCCCAGGTTCGAGGTCATCACGATGACGGTATTGCGGAAGTCCACCGTGCGGCCCTGGCCATCGGTCAGGCGGCCATCGTCCAGCACCTGCAGCAGGATGTTGAACACGTCCGGATGCGCCTTCTCGACCTCGTCGAGCAGGATCAGCGAGTACGGACGGCGACGCACGGCTTCGGTCAGGTAGCCCCCTTCCTCATAGCCGACGTAGCCCGGAGGCGCACCGATCAGGCGGGCGACGCTGTGCTTCTCCATGAACTCGCTCATGTCGATGCGGATCATCGCGTCGGCGCTGTCGAACAGGAATTCGGCCAGGGACTTGCACAGTTCGGTCTTGCCGACGCCGGTCGGGCCCAGGAACAGGAACGAGCCGGCAGGCCGGTTCGGGTCGGACAGGCCCGCGCGTGAGCGACGCACCGCGTCGGACACCACCTTGATCGCCTCTTCCTGGCCGACCACGCGGTTGTGCAGCACCTCTTCCATCCGCAACAGCTTGTCGCGCTCTCCTTCGAGCATCTTGTTCACCGGGATGCCGGTCCAGCGCGACACGACCTCGGCGATCTCCTCATCGGTCACCCGGTCCTGCACCAGCTTGAAGTCCTTGTGCTCGGCTTCCTGGGCAGCCGCCAGCTGCTTTTCCAGTTGGGGCAGCAGCCCATACTGGATCTCGCTCATCCTGGCGAAATCCTGCCGGCGCTGCGCGGCTTCCAGCTCCAGCTTGGCCTGCTCCACCTGCTCCTTGATCTTCGTTGCGCCCTGCAGCGCGGCCTTCTCCGACTTCCAGATTTCATTGAGGTCGGAGAATTCGCGCTCCAGCACCTCGATGTCATTCTCCAGATCGGCAAGGCGCTGCCGCGAGGCATCGTCCTTCTCCTTCTTCAGCATTTCGCGCTGGATCTTCAGCTGGATCACGCGCCGCTCCAGCCGATCCAGTTCCTCGGGCTTGGAGTCGATCTCCATGCGCAGGCGCGAGGCGGCCTCGTCCATCAGATCGATGGCCTTGTCCGGCAGCTGGCGGTCGGTGATGTAGCGGTTGGACAGCGTGGCCGCAGCAACGATCGCCGGGTCGGTGATCTCAACGCCGTGGTGCAGGGCGTACTTCTCCTTCAGCCCACGCAGGATGGCAATGGTGTCCTCCACCGAAGGCTCGCCCACGAATACCTTCTGGAAGCGGCGTTCCAGTGCGGCATCCTTCTCGATGTACTTGCGGTACTCGTCCAGCGTGGTGGCACCGATGCAGTGCAGCTCGCCGCGCGCCAGCGCCGGCTTCAGCATGTTGCCGGCGTCCATCGCACCGTCGGCCTTGCCGGCCCCGACCATGGTGTGCAGCTCATCGATGAACAGGATGATCTGCCCTTCGTTCTTGGCCAGGTCGTTCAATACGCCCTTCAGTCGCTCCTCGAATTCACCGCGGAACTTGGCGCCGGCGATCAACGCGCCCATGTCCAGTGACAGCACGCGCTTGCCGCGCAGGCCCTCAGGCACTTCGTCGTTGATGATGCGCTGGGCCAGCCCTTCCACGATCGCGGTCTTGCCCACGCCGGGCTCCCCGATCAGCACGGGGTTGTTCTTGGTCCGGCGCTGCAGTACCTGGATGGTGCGGCGGATTTCCTCGTCACGGCCGATCACCGGGTCCAGCTTGCCGCTCTCGGCGCGCGCGGTCAGGTCGATGGTGTACTTCTCCAGCGCCTGACGCTGCTCTTCGGCGTTCTCCGACTGCACGTTCTCGCCGCCGCGCAGCTTGTCGATCGCCGACTGCAGGCGCGCCTTGTCGGCACCGGCGGCGCGCAGCGCCATGCCGAGCGTGCCGCCATCCTCCAGCGCCGCCAGCACGAACCACTCGCTGGCGATGAAGGCATCGCCGTGCTGCTGGGCCAGCTTGTCGGTGTGGTTGAGCAGGCGGTTGAGATCATTGCCGATCGACAGGTTGCCGGCCTGCCCGGACACCTTCGGCAGCGCGTCCAGCGCCTCGTCCAGGCGCTCGCGCAGCACCGGTACATTGACACCGGCCTGCGCCAGCAGCGGGCGCGTGCTGCCGCCCTGCTGGTCCAGCAGTGCGCTGAACACGTGGACCGGTTCGATGATGCTGTTGTCGCGGCCCACGGCCAACGACTGCGCGTCCGCCAGCGCCTGCTGGAAACGCGAGGTGAGCTTGTCCATCCGCATTGCGAATCCTCATCGGTCGTCAGTGCCGGCCCGTGCCGGCGATGCTGGAAAGATGCGGTTGCACCACCCGGTTTCAAGGGCGGCTGCGACTGCACCCCGGGGCCAGTCAGCCTGGGGCCAGCATGCCGGAACGGGTGTGGTCGGCGCGTTGATCCGGATCAGTACGCATGGCGGGCCGCGCCCGCGATCGCTCAGCGCGCGATCGCGCTGCGGATCGCCCGGAGCTGCTGCTTGACCGCCCGCGATTGCGCCACATCCATGCGCAGCAGGGCCTTCTGGCCAATCGAGCGCGCCTGCAGATCCGGATCCACGAAGCGGTAGCGGCCCCGTTCATCGCGTTGAACGAGGGGCGCCTGCTGCGGCTCCGGGGTCTCCAGCAGATGGTCGATCACCGCCACCAGGCGATCATTGAAGTAGCCCTCTGGCCGCCCAAGATCGACATAGGCCTGCTGGATCAACGGGTAGAAGCGCTTGTACGCCGTAGCCGTTGCCGCCGGGTCCAGCGCGGTGAATGCCTGCACATAGGGCGCATAGCGCGCGGCGTTGCTGGCGGCGATGCGTTCCCCGCCCTCGCCCGGCTCGACCTGCAGGCTCCCCGGCAGAGGCCGCGCGGCCAATGCGGTCGGCGGAACACTGGGCTTGTCCAGATTGTCGACCTGGGTCACCAGGCGCTGGATCAGGTGATCGCGCAGCAGCGGGGTGAGCGGCGCCTCCCCCTGGAACAGCTGGCTCAATGCGCTCCAGGCCGCGATATCGCTGTCGGCCAGTTCCGGCAGCGCGGGATCGGCCGCGGCTTCGGTGTCCAGCGGATGCTGGATGGCGGGCGGCGCCGGTGCGGTTTCTGCGGCCGCCTTCGGTTGTGGCGGTGCGCCAGCACTGGCGGGGGGCGACTGCACCGGCACCGGGACACCGTCCGCCAGGCTCTTGAGCTGATCGCGGAACAGCCAACCGCCCGCGCCACCGATCACCACCACACCCAGCACCCAGGGCCATACCGCCTTTCCACTCTGCATGATGCAGTCCCTCGTTTTTCATCTGCATGGACAAGGTGTGACCCTCTCGATTCCCGAGGGTTCCCCGCGTGTTCCGCTGCCGTTGGGGTTGGCGCCGCACGCAGGGCACGCTCACGCCTGCTTTGCGCGCGCTGCGCGAGGCTGTGCATCTTGTCGTGGAGAGACCGTGTCATGCACTACGCGTTGTACTACTGGACCGGCATCCAGGGACGTGGCGAATTCGTACGATTGGCCTTGGAAGACGCTGGCGCCGACTACATCGACATGGCGCGGATACATGGCGACGCCGTGATGCAGCCCTTTCTCGATGGCCACAGTGAGGGCGCGCAACCGTTCGCCCCCCCGTTCCTCAAGGCGGGGCGACAGGTCATCGCGCAGGTCGCAGCGATCCTGGATTTTCTCGGCCCGACCCTGGATCTGGTGCCGCAGGCCGCGGCGCGGCGCATGCAGGCGCTGCAGTTGCAGCTGACCATTGCCGACCTGGTGGCTGAAGTACACGACACCCACCATCCGATTGCCGCGTCGAAGTACTACGAGGAACAGAAGACCGAAGCCAACGCACGTGCGGCGTCATTGCGCAGCGAGCGGCTGCCGAAGTTCCTCGGCTATTTCGAGCAGGTGCTGGCGGCCAACGGTGGCCGCCATGCACTGCGCGAGCACTCCTACGTGGATCTGTCGCTGTTCCAGCTGATGAGCGGGCTGGACTACATGTTCCCGCGCCGGATGCAGGCACTCACGCCGCGCCTGCCCCTGCTGCGGGCACTGCAGGAGCGGGTGGCGAAGCGACCGAACATCGCTGCCTATCTCGCGTCGGAGCGGCGATTGGCGTTCAACACCAACGGCATCTTCCGCCACTACCCCGAGCTGGACGGAGAGCGGTAGCGTCGGGCCATGCCCGGCGTCACCGGTCAATGATCGGCGCGATCACCCAGCGGCTTCACCGCCTGCTTCTGCAGCGACAACAGCCCCAGCAGCAGTGCCAGCGCCACGTAAGCCCCTGCAAACTGCCAGCTGATGGTACGCGCCAGGCCTTCAAGGTCCCACGGCAGGTAGATGCCGCCGCGCGGATCCACCGAGTGGATCAGGCCGAACAGGGTCAGCACAGCCGCCACCAGCAGGAAGCCGCAGGCACGGCGCAGACGGCCGTCAACCATCGCGGCCACGGCGGAAATCCACAGCATCGAGGTGATGATGAAGCCGTTGCCCAGAGTGAAGATCACGGCCAGTTCCGGCAGGCCGTGTCCATCGAGCTTGGTCAGCAGCTGCGGCAGCTGGTCCGGTGCGATCCAGCCCGGCGCTTTGATCGCCAGCAGGTAGGCCACCGAAGGCAGGAAGCCGAACACCATCGCTCCGGCGTGCTGTCGCGGTGTGGCCTGGAAGGCCTGGGTGGTGATGTCGATGGCGACGTACACGATGATCGGCGCCAGCACCGCCAGCGGCAGCCACTGCACCAGCCCGGAAATGATGCCCAGCATGCCGCCGATGCCGACGAACAGGCCCGTCAGCAGCGTGTACCCGCTGCGTGCGCCCATGTGCTTGTATGCAGGCTGGCCGATGTAGGGGGTGGTCTGCGCGACACCGCCGCAGACACCGGCCACCAGCGTGGCCACCGCTTCCACCAGCAGGATATCGCGGGTGCGGTAATCATCCCCGGCCGCGCGCGCGCTCTCGGACACGTTGATGCCACCGACCACCATCAGCAGGCCGAACGGCAACAGCAGCGGCAGGTAGGTCATTGCCGTGGGCAGGCCGTCCAGGAAGCCCAGCGTCGGCAGCGGCAGCACCACCTGCGGCGGCGTCCACGCCGGCACGTGGAAGCCGGGGGCCCCCAGTCCCGCCAGACCGAGGCCGTAGTACAGGACGGTGCCGAACACGAATGCCAGCAGCACACCCGGGCCACGCACCGGCAGCCGGCCCTTGGCGATCAGCACATACAGCAGCAGGCCCAACGTGGTGAAGCCGACCAGTGGCGAACGCAGGGTTTCCAGCAACGGCAGCAGGCCCATCAGTACAAGCGCGATGCCGGCGATAGAGCCGAGCAACGCTGCACGCGGCAGCGCGCGGGTGACGGCTTCGCCGAAGAAGGAGAGCACCAGCTTGAGCGCGCCCATGATGACCAGCGCCGCCATGCCCAGCTGCCAGGTCGCAATGCCGGCGGCATGCGGGTCCATGCCCTGCTGCTTGAACGCGACGAACGCCGGACCGAGCACCAGCAACGCCATGCCGATGCTGGTGGGTGCATCCAGCCCCAGCGGCATCGCGGTGACGTCATCACGCCCTGTGCGTGCCGCCAACCGGCGCGCCATCAGCGTGTACAGCAGATTGCCGATCAGCACGCCAAAGGCGGTACCGGGAAACATTCGGCCGAACACCACGTCGGCGGGAAACTGGAAGATGCCGACCAACGCCATGGCGATGAAGCCGAGGATGGAGAGGTTGTCGACGACCAGGCCGAAGAAGCCATTGAAGTCACCGGCGACGAACCAGCGACGCGGTGCGGCGGAAGCGGGAGCGGACATGGAAGGGGCGATGGGGGTGGGGAGCGCCGATGGTAGGCCCAGCGGGGCCGGCGCGCCAATTCCACGGTGGAATGATGGGTTCCAGCCAACGGCAGGGCCCCTCGTGGCTGGACGCAAATCGCAGATTCCCGGGCTGGCCCCAGCCGGGGGGGCGGCCCCGGGGGCCGCCGCAGCCCCACCCACAGGGCCGAGCCCCCCCCCCCCACGCCCCCCCCCCCCCCCCCCCCCCCCCCCCCGGCCCCTGACAGTTTCCCGCGTGTGCCAGCCACGGAAGAGAATCAAAAGATCAAAAGCAAAGGCAGGCTCTCGTTGTAGCGCCGAGCGCATGCTCGGCTGCCATACGCGAAGCCTCTGAGCCGAGCATGGCTCGGCTACAGAAGATCATCCCGATCACTCCTTCGTTCATCCACGCATGGCGTGGATCTACCGTGTCGACCAAGGTCGACACCCATCAGGCAACAGCCATGCCATTCCGACAGATCACAGGAATCTGTCGAAGGCGGGGTGGGGGGGGGGGGGGGGGGGGCTTGCGCCCGCCCCCCCCCCCCCCCTGGGGGGTGTCGCGCCCCCCCCCCCAACCCCCCCCCCCCCCGCCATCCCCCAGATAACCCGCTTCTGCTCTGGCTCTGGCTCGTAGCAGGTGCAGGGCGCAGCCCTGCATAAAACCCCAACCCTCACTTCTTCAGGAAGTTGTCCACCAGCAGATGCTTCACGTCGTCGAAGCGGCCATTCAACACCGCCTTGGCCGCATACAGGGCCGTACCCGCCACCTGTTTGGCCTCGATCTGCGGCGGCATCACCAGCTCCGCCCGGCTGGTATGCACGTCCAGCAATGCCGGACCGCGCTGGGCGAGGAAGTCCTGTACGGCCTCCTCCAGGTCCTCGCTGCGGGTGACCGTGCGGCCATGGAAACCGATCACCTCGGCCAGACGGCCGAAATCCGGATTCTTCAGATCGGTGTAGTTGTCCAGCAGCCCTTCCACCTTCTGCTCCAGCTCCACGAAGTTCAACGAACCGTTGTTGAACACCACCACCTTGATCGGCAGCTTCTCCTGCACGGCGGTCAGCAGATCGCCCAGCAGCATCGCCAGGCCACCATCGCCCGACAGCGAGATCACCTGCCGGCCCGGGAACGCCTTCTGCAGGCCCAGCGCCTGCGGCATCGCATTGGCCATCGTGCCGTGCAGGAGACTGGTAAGCGTGCGGCGACGGCCATTGACGCGGATATGCCGCAGCACCCACACCATCGGCGAGCCACCGTCGGCGGTGAACAACGCATCGTCGCTGGCGTATTTCGACAGCAGCGCGGTCAGGTGCTGCGGATGGATCAGTTCGCCCTCGCCCGGCTGCTCCTCCTGCTCACGCTTGGCCAGCGCCTTGTCGCGACGCTCGATGCACTCGTCGAGGAACGTGCTGTCCTCGCGGGGTGGCAGCATCGGCAGCAGTGCATCCAGCGTCGGTGCGATGTCACCCACCACGCCCAGGTTCACCGGATGGCGGCGACCGAGATGGCTGCCATCGCGATCGACCTGGATGATCGTCGCCTTGTCCGGATAGAACTGCCCCCAGGCAAAATCGGCGCCGAGCAGCAGCAGCGTGTCGCACTCCATCAGGGTGTGGAACCCGGATTCGATGCCGAAGATGCCGGTCATGCCCATGTTGTACGGGTTGTCCGGCTCGACGAAGTCCTTGGCACGCGAGGTGTGCGCGATCGGGGCCTGCAGGCGCAGGGCCAGTCCCAGCAGCTGCGCATGGGCGCCCTGGCAACCGGCACCGGCATAGATGCCGATGCGCTTGCCCTGCCCCAGCAACCCGGCGATGCGCTGCAGCTCGCCATCCGACGGGCGCAGCACCGGCTGGGCGTAGTGCACCGAGAACGGCACATCGTGCTTCACCTCGGCCTGGCTGATGTCGGCCGGCAGGATCACCACCGCCACGCCGCGGCGGCTGATCGCCGCCTGGCAGGCCAGGGCGACCACGCGTCGTGCCTGCGCCGGGCTGTGCACCTGCTCGCAGAACACCGTGCAGCTGCCATAGACCGCCTTGAAATCCACTTCCTGGGGGAATTCCATGCCCAGTTCGCTGGTCACCACCTGGCTGGCGATCAGCACCATCGGTGCGCGGTTGCGGTTGCTTTCAAAGATGCCATTGATGAAATGCAGGCCGCCGGGACCGCAGGAGCCGGCACAGGCCGTCAGCTCGCCGCTCACCAGCGAGTCGGCGCCGGCGGCGAAGGCGGCCACCTCTTCGTGGCGCACATGCACCCATTCGATTTCGCTGCGATGCAGTGCATCGGTGACGTGGTTCAACGTGTCGCCGACGATGCCATAACAGCGGCGGACACCCGCCTGCTGCAGGGTATCGACAACGATCTCGGCAACGCGCTTGCTCATCGGATGCATCCTCGAACGGGGGAACGTCCGAGGCTAGACCCGACGAAGTGATGCCTCCGTGGGCAAGCCACGCATCGCCTCGACAGGCAAACTGCAGAGCGATATCGGGTCAATCGTTGACGTTGATCCAGCCCACCACCGCGCCGCTCTTCGGGTTGCGATACCGCACCTTCAGCCAACCCTCGTGTTCATCCAGCAGTTCCACGCGGTCGCCCTGCAGCAGGTAACGCTGGGTGCTGGGCGCACCGGGCCGGTCGAACAGGAACAGGCGCGCCGGCACCACGGTGGCCTGCTGGCTGCGCAGCGGGCCGTCGGGCGGTGCGCCCAGGCCATCAGCGATCGCGCTCTCCAGCACACGACCGGTGGGATCAAAGGTGCGCCAGACCGCCGACGGGCCCTGCTCGTCGGCCGGCACCCACCGCAGTGCGGCGTTCAGGGTATCGCCCAGCATCAAGACGCGCTCGGCGCGATACAGATAGAGTTTCGCGCCTGCAAACCGGTACTGGTCCGTGTACCACATCGGGCCGCTGCGGCAGCTGCTGGTCAACGTGCGCGTGGCGGCATCAACGGTGAGCCCCATCAGGCCGCCGCAGTTGTCACGCCCATGGGTTTCGGCCTGCAGCGCGCGGAAACCACCGCTGGTCGGATCGTAGCGATACACCGCCACCGCTTCATTGACCATGCCGACCGACGCCCGCGCAACCAGCTCCGGGCGCCCATCGAAATCAACATCCTCGGCTGACAACCGCGAATTGCCGTCGACGTCCGGGGCACCCGGCAGGCTCAGCCGCTTGCCAGAGGGCAGCAGCTGCACGGCAATGCTGCCGTCCTCCGCCACCTCAGCCTGCACGCCAATGCCAGGTGCCGCCTCGAAGCGCAGCGACGCATCGCTGTCAGCAGCGTGCGCCAGCGGTACCAGCAGGCCCGCCAGCAGGCCAATCACGGTGTCCCTGTGTCTCATCGTCGTTGCCTGCGGCGCCAGGGCGGCGCCTCCCGGTCAGAACGATACGTCAACGGCCTGCCGCGACCACAGCACCGACTGGTGCCCGGTCTGCTGCTTCCACGCCAGGCGGATGGCTTCGATGTCGGCACGACGCTGCGGGCTGTCTTCGTGCAGCACCACCAGTACCTTGGTGCGCAGGCGGTTCGGCGCAGCGTCACCCCGGAACAACCACTGGCCGTAGGCATCGAACACGGTCAGGCCATCGGGGAAGCGCGGGGTCACTTCCTTGTCCAGGAAGGTCCGCCACTGCGCCTCGCTGATGGTGTCGGCCTGCGGTCGGTTGCCGGCGCCCTGCTCCTCGCCCACCCCGAAGTACAGCTCGCTGCGCACCCAGCCCTGGCCAGCGGACGGGCGTGCGGCATCCCCCTTCAGTTCAGCGGTCGTGGCCGTAGCGTAGGCGCTGGGCGCCTGCGAGGAGAGGCTGGCGCAGCCACTGGCGGCAAGCAGAACAGCGAAGGCAAGGCCAAGGTGTTTCATCGGTACAGCTCCGGGGAAGGGGGACAGTGCGAGCCGGCAGCGTACAGCGCCACCGGCCCGGCGTGCTGATGCCAACAGGGCATCAGCTCATGCCGGACCGGCAGGGGCTTGCATCAGCACCGGTCATCACGCGAAGATAATATATCGCTTCATCCGGATGGATGTAATTGAAACTATCTCCCCCCTTCCCCGTCGTCGTTGTTGCTGGAGCCCCCATGTCCGCCCGCCTGCCCGCGTCGCCGCTCGGCCTCGCCATTGCCCTTGCGCTCTCCCCCATCGCCCCGGCCCTGGCCCAGGACGCCACCAACCTCGACACCGTGATCGTCACCGGCACCCGTGCCGCCGACCGCACGGTGCTCGAATCCACCTCGCCGGTGGATGTGCTTACCGCCGAGGACATCCGCAAGGCCGGCGTGGTCAACGGCGAACTCGGCAGTGCGCTGCAGGCGCTGTTGCCGTCGTTCAACTTCCCGCGCCAGTCCAATTCCGGTGGCGCCGACCACGTCCGCGCCGCGCAGCTGCGCGGCCTGTCGCCGGATCAGGTACTGGTGCTGATCAACGGCAAGCGCCGCCACCACACCGCCCTGGTCAACACCGACAGCAAGATCGGCAAGGGCACCACGCCGGTCGACTTCAATGCCATCCCTGTCAGCGCGATCAAGCGCATCGAAGTGCTTCGCGACGGTGCCGGCGCGCTGTATGGCTCCGACGCCGTGGCAGGTGTCATCAATGTGATCCTCGACAATGGTGGCGATGGCGGTGAGATCGAAGCCAGCTACGGTGCCAACCACACCGATCTGAAGCCGATCGGCCGCACCCTTACCGATGGGCAGGCCGGCAACATCAGCGCCAAAGTGGGCACCTCGCTGGGTGAGGACGGTGGCTTCCTGCGCGTCGGCCTGGAGTACAAGCACCGCAACGGGACCAACCGCGCCGGCTTCGACCAGATTCCACCGTGGGACCAGACCCCGGACAACCTGGCACTGCAGGGCAAGCGCAACTACGTGCTGGGCGATGGTGAGAGCAAGGACATCAACCTGTGGCTCAACACTGAAATCCCGGTCGGCCAGACCTCCACCTTCTATGCGTTCGGCACCTTCAACCAGCGTGACACCGAAGGCGCGAACTATTTCCGCTACCCGGACGGCGAGGCCAACTGGAAGGAGGTCTATCCGAACGGTTACCGGCCGGTCTCCGAAGGCGAGAACCGCGACGTGCAGTCGGTCGCCGGTGTGCGCGGCCAATGGGGTGAGTGGAGCTACGACGGCAGCCTGGACCATGGCCAGAACGATTTCACCTATCGCCTGCGTGATTCGCTCAACGCCTCATTGGGCCCGGCCAGCCCGACACGCTTCAAGACGGCTGATTATGAGTACGCTCAGACCGTCGGCAACCTGGACCTGAGCCGTGTGTTCACCCAGAGCGACAGCATCAGCCATACGCTTGGCCTGGGCGCGGAAGCGCGCCATGAGCGCTACCAGACCCGTCCCGGCGACCCCGCCAGCTATGCGGCCGGCCCGTTTACCGACCGTCCCACCGGCTCGCAGGCCGGCGGCGGCCTCACGCCGCAGGATGCCGCCACCCTGTCGCGCGATGTGACCAGCGCCTATGCCAGCCTGTCCAGCCAGTTCGGCGATCACTTCTCCAGCGACCTGGCTGCGCGCTACGAGCACAGCGATGATTTCGGCGGCGAACTGACCGGCAAGCTCGGCCTGCGTTACCAGTTCACCCCGGCCTTCGCCCTGCGTGGCGCGATCTCCAACAACTTCCGCGCCCCGTCCCTGGCACAGATCGGCTACGAGTCGACCTCCACTGGCTACAACGCCGGCGGCCAGCTGGTGCAGGGCCGGCTGCTGTCGGTCAACAATCCGATTGCCCGCGGCCTGGGCGCGCAGGACCTCAAGCCCGAAAAGTCGATCAACACGTCGCTGGGCTTCACCAGCCGCATCGGCGAGCACTTCGACCTGTCGCTGGACTTCTTCCAGATCGACATCGATGACCGCATCGCGCTGTCCGAAAGCATCACCGGCGATGCGCTGACCGATTATGTCGCCGCCAACTACGGCGTCAGTGGCCTGCAGAGCGCCAGCTTCTTCGTCAATGCCGCCGATACACGTACCCGTGGCGCCGAACTGGTCAGCAACTGGCGGCAGGCGCTGGGCAACGGCCAACTGCTGCTGACCGGCACTTACGCCTACACCAAGACCACGCTGAAGAACGTGCTGGCCACCCCTGCACAACTGCAGGCGCTCGATCCGGACTATGTGCTGTTCGGCATCGAAGAGACCAACACGCTGACCGACGCCACCCCGCGCACGCGCGGCAGCGTCTCTGCAGCATGGAGCAATGACCGCTGGTCACTCAGCAGCCGGGTGAACCGTTATGGCAGCGTCACCCGTGTCTTCAACTTCGGTGACGGTTACATTCCGCGCCAGACCTACCAGGCCGAATGGCAGCTGGATGCAGAAGTGGAGTATCGCATCAGCGCCCGATGGAGCGTGGCCATCGGCGGACAGAATCTGACCGACAACTACCCGGATCGATCCAATGAGGACATCCATTACTTCGGCAATCTGCCCTACGACGTGCTTTCGCCGATCGGCAGCAACGGCGCCTACTACTACGGCCGCGTCCGTTACACGTTCTGACCGCGGCTGACGCGTGTCTGCGGTGGTGGGGGCCCCCCGGGCCCCCAACACCCCCCCCGGCAACAGCCCGAGATGCGCCCCAAAACAACAACCCACCCAAACCCCCCAGACGCCGCAAGAGC